>NJEL02000028.1 GCA_002254825.2 Methanosarcinales archaeon ex4572_44
AAGGATTTGCAGAAGTTAAGTGAAGTTCATCTTCTGCGAGACGATTTCAGGGAGCTCTTCATGCGAGAGGTGAATGAGCTTCGGGGCGAGATCGCAGAGATAAAGGCAACACTGGCACGAGTGCAGACATAACAAATCTGTGATAAAATCTTAACATTTCATGATTTTTCACAGATAAGTATAATTATCCCGCGTCAAATAATTTCGAAAGATTTTTAGCCCACAAAGTTCAGATTGAGATAACCTAAGTGGAACTGCTCAAGAAAATTCTCCCTTCGGTCGGATTTTCTAAGCGCACAGCAAAGTTTTATACTTTCCTGTACGTTGAAAAACACAGTGCATCGCGTTGTTCATACCTCAGCAAATCCTCCTGAAGAGGAATGGAAGAGGACTTTTGGCGGGTAAAATATCGATTGGGGCGAGTCAGTCAAGCAGACCTCGGATGGCTACACAATAGCTGGATGGACAGTGGGTGCGTGGCTAACGGCTTTGAATTATAGTGGTGCTTTGGAAGGTTTAGAGAGGGATTTGATGGCCAGACTTGTAACTGAGATTAAGTTCAGAGGGACTGTAACTGGACAGAATCCCCCACAAATTGGTGCTCTCTGGTGGAATGGAGTGTAGATGAGGTTATAAGTGGACCACATCCTTGTAGCAACGAAATGACTGTAAGTGTGTTTATTTATCCTCCTTTTGGATACTTCGATCCAAATATCACAATCGGGGACATGGTGGAGGTTTATGGCAACTACAGCGAGGATCAGAATGGATGTAGCGTTTCCCTGAATGGCAAGGAAGATTGTTATATAATACCAGCATCAAGAGTCCACAACCTCGACACAGGAGAAGACTTCACAACGATCCAGGCTGCAATAGACGACCCTGATACAAAAGACGGGCATACAATCACCGTTGACCCTGGGACCTATACCGAGAATGTGAACGTTTACAAGTCTTTAACAATAAGGTCAACCTCTGGAAATCCCGAGGACACGATTGTAAGAGCTTCCAATTCTAGTGACCGCGTCTTCCATGTGACTGCAGATAATGTTACAATCTCGGGCTTCACCGTGACCGGGGCTACTGGCTATGTTGCTGGAGTTTACCTCCACAGCTCGAATAACTCCAGAATAGAGAACGTAAACGCCTCGAACAACGAAGATGGCATCTATCTGTATTATTCAAGCAACAACACCATCTACCTCAACAACTTCATCGACAGCACAGATCATGTTCATTCTTATTCTTCAACAAACATCTGGAACTCCACCGAGCCAATAACTTACACCTACAACGGAAACCAGTACACGAATTACTTAGGAAACTACTGGAGTGATTACAATGGAAATGATGCCGATGGGGATGGGATTGGCGATACTGCTTACAGCATAGAGGATTATCATTATTATTATCCGCAGAAGGATTATTATCCGTCGATGGAGAGGTTTGTGGATTACATCGGAGTAACTCCAGCTCCGAACCAGCCGCCGATCGCTAATTTCACATACTACCCAGAAAAACCTGTTGTAAATCAAACCATAACCTTCAATGCCTCCTCTTCTCACGATCCTGATGGCACGATTGTTTCCTACGAGTGGGACTTCGGGGATGGAAACGTCACGAACACAACAGAGGAGATAATAAATCATTCCTATTCAGAAGCAGGGAGCTATGATGTAAAATTAGCGGTAACAGANNNNACCTCAACTCAGACGGTGAGATAAACATGACCGATGTTTGCCTGCTGCTTGATCATGTCGGCAACCACAGTGATTACGAGTGGATGGCCGATGTGAACTGTGATGGCTCTGTTAACATGGGTGATGTGATCTTATTGCTCAATCATCTGAACGATCCTGGGAAGTATAATCTCAATTGTTGTGAGGAGAGTTAATGAAGATCTGGTACGATTCGACTTCAAATCGTCAGGTTTATATACCAAAAATAGAGAGCACTACTTTTACTGGTATGGAGTTGGAGTGTGAGAAGGATACTATCAGCATCGGTATTTGCAGTTATTCTGTTATTAGCAACGATGTTCGCTCCTGCTAATGCTTTTGATTTTATCAAGGGTGTTGATTACAGTCTACACATGCCAGGCGAGAACTGCTCTGAATTCGGAAAAGCCAACTATTCTCAAGATTTCGAGTGGATGAAACAAGCGAACATAAACACTATCCGCACTTACGATTGGATTCCAGAGGAGATTTTGGCTAACGCAGCGGAATATGAAATAAAAGTGATAGAGGGAATATGGATACATACAGATGGCAACTTCTCAGACGAAACCTTCAAGAACGAATGCAAGAACCATATTGCGGAGGTCATTAACAGGGACAAAGATAAGCCGTGTATAATTGGCTGGTGCATCGGGAATGAATTGAACGAAAACGCAGTTGAAAAAGTCGGAAAGGAGGAAACCGAAAAATTCCTAGAAGAACTATACAATTATGCTAAATCCCTTGATTCCAACCAAAACCATTTTGTAACTCACGCAAACTGGCCTCCGTTAGATTCTCTCGACCTGTCCTTCTTCGATGTGATAAGTTTTAATGTCTACTCCTATTGGCCGCCAAAAGTTGTGAGCAGTGGTTATTATGGCTATTTATGCTATTTAAAAAGTAAATATCCTGATAAACCCATTTTAATCACAGAATTCGGCTACAGCACCAGCCCAAATGGTTCAGGGAACTGTGGTTATGGTAGAAATAGTGAAGAAGAGCAAGCCGATTGTATAAAACAGCGATGGAACGACATCGTTAGAGTGGGCTGTTTGGGCGGTATTGTTTTCGAGTGGAACGATGAATGGTGGAAGAATAATTGTACTGGAGATGATAAAAATTCCCACAACCTAAATGACCCTGAAGAGTGGTTCGGTGTAATCGCAGTTAATGGCACCGACCCGGATAACTATACACTGAGGAAGAAGCAGGCATACTATGCTATTAAAGAAAGGTTTGGTGAAGAATATCCCACGAAAGCAGATTTGACGAGCCCTGTCATAGACGATTTTGAAGATGCTGATATGAGTGATTGGTTTGCAATTTCAACTCCAAATGCATCCATCAGCCTATCATCTTCAAATAACAGTAAAGTTGGAAATTATTCGATGAAGATCGCTTATAATATAAATGAGTATGATAAAAATTGGTGTCTCGTTTACAGGCAAGTAAATAGATGGGTAAATTATGACAATGTAAGTTTATGGGTATATGGAGATAATTCTGGCAATACGTTGGAGATCAAGCTTGAGGAAGATTATGGTGAGGAACGATGGGTGTATGCGCCAATTATAAATTGGAGTGGATGGAAAAAACTCGAAATACCTATTTCTTCCTTTAGCGCAGAAGAGATAGCAAATGGCATTTTTGATAAGTCAAAGATAAAACGCTTTACACTGGCTATATCTGGAGCCAACCCCTCCAATTCCACTATTTATGTGGACGATATTACACTGAACTTATCCGACATGTCAGACGATGATTTTCTTGATATGGTAGAACATGCCACATTTAACTATTTCTGGAACGAAGCAAACCAGAGCAACGGTTTAATCAGGGACAGAAGCACGCCAGACTCCCCCTGCAGTATTGCAGCGGTAGGTTTTGGTCTCTCAGCAATATGCATAGCAGAAAGTAGAGGATGGGTAAACCGCAGAGATGCATCTGACCGAATACTGACCACACTCGAAACTTTTGATGATTTATACAATAAAGAAGGGTTTTATTATCACTGGATTAACATGAGCACGGGTGAGCGCGAATGGAGTTGTGAAGTATCATCTATTGACACTGCGCTCTTGATGGCAGGCATATTACATGCTGGTGTGCATTTTAAAGAGAATGAAAGCATAAGGGAGTTGTCAAAAGAGCTCTACGAAAGAGTAAATTGGAGATGGATGCTCAATGGAACAGATACCATTGCAATGAAGTGGACACCTGAAGATGGCTTATCACCAGACTATTGGTATGGGTATAATGAAGCAATGATTCTGTATCTGCTGGCTGTTGGCTCACCGACTCATCCAGTTCCAGATCCAAAGAGGAGCTGGGATGCGTGGGCAAGCACCTATGGTAAGGGATGTGGCAGGATGATAGACGACTTTGAAGACGCTGATCTGAGTGACTGGCACCCTTTTACAAATTCCAGTGCATCCATCAGTATATCGCCTTCAAATCGCAGTAAAATCGGAGATTATTCGATGAAGATCGACTATCATATAGAGTATAATACTGGCGGAGAACAATGTGGCATCTACATGGATAAAAATACATGGGCCAATTATGGTAATGTAAGTTTATGGGTATATGGTGACAATTCTGGCAATACATTGAGAATCAAGCTCGAGGAAAGTCGTGTCGGGGAACACTGGATATACGAATCACCTTTAAATTGGACGGATTGGAAACAGTTTGACATACCACTTTCTTCTTTCAAGGTGTGGGAACAGACAAGGAAGGATGGTATACTGGATATGACCAAGGTCAATCGATTCACGGTTGTCATATTGGGAGCCAATACATCCGATTCCACGATTTATGTGGATGACTTTAAATTGCCATGCAACTCTTCAAATTGTTCTAATGGTGAAGATTTTATCTATTGCTGGACCGGAAGCTTATTTACCTATCAATATTCTCATTGCTGGGTTGATTTCAGAAATAGGCACGATGCTTATGCCGATTACTGGCAAAACTCGATAAACGCGGTCAAGGAAAATAGATTGTTCTGTATTGATGAGAGTGATGTGTATGCTACCTACGGAGATAAGTGTTGGGGATTGACCGCGTGTGATGGGCCTTGTGGATACACCGGCTATGGGAGTTGTCCTGCTTATTATCACGATGGAACGATCGCACCAACAGGTGCAGGCGGGTCAGTGGCATTAGCCCCAGATATTGCTATTCCTGCTCTGCGGTATATGTATAAAGCATATGGAGGTAGAATCTGGGGTAAATACGGGTTCAAGGACGCATTCAACCTGGATACGAATCTTTATCTTGACGGATATCAGCCATGGTGGGATGAGGATTACATCGCCATCGATGAAGGAGCGATCATTCTCATGATTGAGAATCATCGTAGTGGATCGGTGTGGGACGAATTTATGCAGAATGAAAATATTAAAAAAGCCATGGACGCGGCAGGGTTTATGGAACGCGGTGACGTGAACAGCGATCACGCGCATGACAAGGATGATATCCTCGCACTCATAAACCACGTAGGCAATCCCGCGGTGCACCCGATCCATGAGTGGGCGGGTGATGTGAACTGTGATGGCTCTGTTAACATGGGTGATGGAATCCTATTACTGAATCACGTGGGTGATCCGGATAGGTATGGTCTGGGGTTGAGAAGCAAGTGTATATGTTGGGTGTGATGTCTTTGACAAGGGAAGCGATGTTGTATACAGGGGTTGGTGATGGCAGGGTTGAGTGTGGTGTGTGCAGTCGTAGGTGTGTGATCTCTCCTGGTAAGCTTGGTTTCTGCCGAACGCGTGAGAACAGGGACGGTAAGCTGTACACTCTGATCTATGGGCTTGTATCGAGTGTTTCCGCCGATCCGATTGAGAAGAAGCCGCTCTATCATTTTATGCCTGGCAGTTTGAGTTACTCTCTTGGAACCGTGGGGTGCAACTTCAGGTGTCTCCATTGCCAGAACTACACGGTCTCGCAGATGCGTCATGATGAGGTACGCACATTCGAATTATCGCCTGAGGATGCTGTTAGCCGTGCGCTTGAAACGGGGTGTCGAAGCATGGCGTTCACGTACAACGAGCCCACGATATGGTTTGAGTACACGTACGATACCGCGCGGCTTGCACATGATTCCGGGCTTGCTAACGTGTATGTGACAAATGGTTATATCACCGAGGAGGCACTCAAGACCATTGCACCATACCTTGATGCACTCAGTTTTGACATCAAGGCATTCAGTGATGACTTCTATAAGAATATTTGTCATGCCAGACTCGCGCCAGTACTCGATACTGCACTGCTTGGAAAAGAGCTTGGGATGCACATAGAAGTTGTAAATCTCATAATCCCGACTCTCAACGACTCTACAGATGAAATAAGGGAATTTGTGGAGTGGATCAAGGATAATCTTGGCGCAGATACTCCTCTCCACTTCACATGCTTCTACCCATACTACAAGCTGAACGACCTCCCGCAGACACCGTTCAACACGCTTGAAGAAGCCTACAGGATCGCTAAAGATGCTGGAATGGAGTACGTTTACATCGGAAACGTGCCCGATACAGAGCAAAACAACACTTATTGTCCCAGTTGTGGCAGAGAGCTGATCAAACGATACGGCTTTCATGTGGTAGAGAACAGGATCACGCCCGATGGCAAGTGTCCAGAGTGCGGCACAAGGATCAAGGTAAAAGAGTGATGAGACTCAAGGGTTTTAAGTACCTTGATCATCCTACTGCACCGTGTATGTATGCGGTTGACACACATCTCGTGGTGATACGATGAAGTATATCGTTGTCACTGGCGGTGTTATGAGTGGGCTTGGAAAAGGAATAACTGCCGCGTCTGTTGGCAGGATTTTGAAGAACAAGGGCTATGATGTCACTGCAATCAAGATCGACCCCTACATCAATATTGACGCTGGCACCATGAGCCCGTACCAGCACGGCGAGGTCTTCGTCCTTAAGGATGGCGGCGAGGTAGACCTTGACCTTGGTAACTATGAGCGTTTCCTCGATTCCGAACTCACCCACGATCACAACATCACCACAGGAAAAGTCTACCAGAGCGTGATAGAGAAGGAGCGCCGCGGCGATTATCTCGGAAAGACCGTTCAGATCATCCCACACGTCACCGATGAGATAAAAGAGAGAATACGAACTGTTGCAGCGGCAAGCGGTGCTGAGATCTGCATGATCGAGATAGGCGGAACAGTGGGCGATATCGAAAGCATGCCATTCCTTGAGGCCGTGCGCCAGATGCATGCTGAAGAGCCCGAGGGTCACATGGCGTTTCTCCACGTTACACTGGTGCCCATGGACAGTCAGGGCGATCAGAAGACCAAGCCAACCCAGCACTCTGTACGTGAACTCCGAGAGCTCGGACTGCGCCCAGACATGATCATTGCACGATGCAGGGTACCTCTCGGGGAGGGTGCAAAGAGTAAGATATCAATGTTCTGCGACGTGCCGCCCGAGGCTGTGATCAGTGCCCATGATGCAGAAGAGATCTACACGGTGCCACTGCAGATGGAACGCGAAGGTCTCTCAGATTATCTGATGCGTAAGCTGAACCTCTCAGTCTTCGAGATCCGAACCCACTGGGGCGAGATGGTCGAACGGATGCGCCGCATAACAGGAGAAGTTAACGTTGCAATCGTTGGCAAATACACGAACCTCCAGGACGCCTACATAAGTATCAGAGAGGCTCTCAAACACGCCTCAATCGAATGCAAATGCGCTGTCAACCCGACATGGATTGAATCAGAAGAACTGGAAGAAAAACCTGACCTGATAGAAAAACTCGATAGGTACGACGGCATACTGGTCCCGGGCGGATTCGGCTCACGCGGAACCGATGGCAAGATACGAACAATCCGCTACGCAAGAGAACACAACATACCCTACCTCGGACTATGCCTTGGAATGCAACTTGCAGTGATCGAATTTGCACGAAACGCCCTCCAACTCAAAGACGCCGACAGCTCAGAATTCTCAAACACAAAAAACCCAGTGATAGACCTCCTACCAGAACAAGAAGAGCTCGAAGACCTCGGAGGAACTATGCGACTCGGAAACTACGAAGCCGAGATAACCCTGGAGAGCCTCGCACACAGAATATACAACAAAACAACGATCACCGAGCGCCACCGTCACCGCTACGAGGTAAACCCAGAATACATAGAAAAAATCGAGGCAGAAGGCATGAAATTCACAGGAAAGAACAAAAACAGGATGGAGATACTGGAAATACCCTCACACCCATTCTTCATCGCATCACAATTCCACCCCGAATTCAAATCAAGACCAGGAAAACCAGCACCACTCTTCAAAAGCTTCGTAGAAGCCATGATAGAACATAAAAACAAGAAGGAGTTATGAAACATGGTCAAGATCGAAACATTCATCCAGAAAGCAATTGAACGGATCAAACGAGAAGCAAAAGGCAGAACACTGATAGCCCTCTCAGGTGGAGTTGACAGCTCAGTCTGCGCAATACTCGCAAACAGAGCAATAGGAAACCTGCTCACACCAATATACATCGACACAGGACTCATGAGAGCAGGCGAAACAGAACGAATAAGAGAAACATTCAAAGACATAGACCTCGAAATCGTCAACGCAAAAGAACGATTCCTACAAAACCTGAAAGGAATAATAGACCCAGAAGAAAAGAGAAAAGCCATAGGCGAAACATTCATACGAATATTCGAAGAAGAAGCACGCAAAAGAGACATCCACTACCTCATACAAGGAACCATATACCCTGACCGAATCGAATCAGAAGGCGGAATCAAAAGCCACCACAACGTAGGCGGGCTACCCACCAACATAGACTTCGACAAAATAATAGAACCAATCGACGAACTCTACAAAGACGAAGTAAGAGAAATAGCACGAACGCTCAAACTACCAACCGAAATAAGCGAACGCATGCCCTTTCCCGGACCCGGACTCGCCGTACGAATCATAGGCGAAGTAACAGACGAAAAACTCGAAGCAGTACGAAAAGCAAACACCATCGTAGAAGAAGAACTACTCGAACCATACAAACCCTGGCAAACATTCGCAGCACTACTCGAAAAAGGAACAGGAGTAAAAGGCGACATCCGAGTCCACGGCTGGATAATAGCAGTACGAGCAGTAACATCCCGAGACGGAATGACAGCAGACACACTCCAACTACCCTGGCAAACGCTCCAAAAAATCGAATCACGAATCACACGAGAAATACCCAACGTAACCCGCGTACTCTACGACCTCACACCAAAACCACCAGCAACAATAGAATTCGAATGAAAAACACGAACCTCGGATTTCGCTACGTGTTGTCCAGGGTATCGAGTGGATGCTCTTAAATATTATTCTTAATATTCGAATATAATCTTAATAATAATGCAGAGATTCGAGGTATATCAAATTCCGAAATATCGTTTTCATCCGAAACAATTATAATTGAATGAGCATTTGCATTTGCACCTTTTCTGAAAGGTTTTATTAATGAAATAACCTCAGTTATTAGTTGTTCGTCCACCGTAAAATCACTTTTTCTCTCTTCAATATTCATTAACAATATTGTAAAATTTTGGAACTTTCGATCTTTTACTAGATAATATATCTCCAAATTGCCAGGTTTGTTATGTGGATATTTCATCCTTAATATCTCGATGATAAGATTTTCGAATAATTTTCTACTTAAAAGCATTACTGAGGTAAAAAGTTTCATTTGATATGCTTTATTAATCTCATCACAGAGTTCATTATAAAATACATCATTAAAATCTAGATCAATTAAATTCGATGATTGTCCAATTGGAACTATTAAGGAAGTTGGTTCACCACTGGTTGAACTAAAATTTTTCTCATTTTCATTATAGATTATTCCATTATCCTGCAAATATTCTATAAGCTGAGGTCTCCAATATTTTACATAATCACCAAAATAATTCCAATTATCAGGATGTTTTATTTCATAATTTTCAAGAAGGTCTTTAATAACAATTAATCCTTCTTCAAGATTTAATTTTGGAAAAATAGTTAAATTCGCATCTTCTTCATCAATTCCAAGTAAAGATATTAAAACTTCTTTAAAATTATTAGGATAATAATGTTGATACATTTTCTGAACATGAGTCCAAATTTTAGGATGAATTTTAATTTGCCGCATAGCTTCTTTTAATAATTTTGTTCATCTGTTTAAATATGTATAATCCTCTCTCAGAGCATGCCCACCCATTTCGCAGTCACTACACCCCGCCCTTAATAAATAGAAGATTCGTTAGCGTTTTTCGCTTATAAAGGTTTTGTTTTGATTATGCTTGCAACTTTGTGTCGTATAATTGTTCAAATCGTTCAATTTCCTGATCAGATTTCCCTTCGTTCAGTATCTCTTCGGCGTTGTCGAGCACGAGGTTCATGTGCATGTCGTAACCCTGTAACTGTCCGCGGAACTCTCTCTGTTTTTTCAGTCGTACAAAGACGTTGGAGTTCAGAGTTTCATTCAAAATGTCAAGTGGCCTTTTACCCATCTATAGATGCTCCTTTCAGATTCTGATCTCTGAGCTAATCTCTCAAAGTGAAGTATACTATTAGTACACCAGTGGCGTATCAAGAGGATTGAAAATACTTAAAGCTAACGAGTCAACGGGATTGTTAGGTTTGGGGTTGCGATGGTAAGACATATAATGTATGCTGGGGTATGGCGTTTGTGTGTTGAAGTTTCAAGTTTTTGATGCTGATTATACCTATGATGATTCTGGAAAGCCTGTTTTGCGTTTCTATGGGCGTGACGAGGGGGGTTCGAGTGTTTGTTGTTTCGTACCTAATTTTGAACCTTATTTTTACCTTAAGGCCAATGTTGATGTGAGGGATGGGCTTGTAAAAGAGTTTGAAGAGATTGTGAGGGTGGAGGAAGTCCAGCGGTTCCCGCCGGTCGGTTATTTTAGGGATCCTATTCTGATGTATCGAGTGGTTGTTTCTGATCCGAAGGACGTGCCAGAGATACGTGATGCAGTGGGCGAATTTGGTGAAGTATTTGAGACAGATATTCTCTTTCGGAATCGGTTCATGGTTGATCATGGGATCGGTGGGATGGGCTGGGTTCAGGTTGAAGAAGAGGATGCCTGTGGGGTCCGGGTTGAAGGCGTTAGTTGTGATAAATGTGTTGTGGGACGTCTTGCACCTATCAACGTGGTTCCAAATGCGCCGTTTCGGTACCTTGCCTTTGATATTGAGTGTCTTACAAGTGGTGGTATGCCTGACCCGAAGACGTCTCCTGTTATTTTGATCAGTTTCTCGTTTAAGCCTGCCCATCGCGGATTGGATTCGCTTGTGCTCGTTGCAAAGCCTGCTAGCGGGGATGGTGTTGAGGGTTGTCGGGACGAGGTTGAGCTTCTCAGACGATTCTGTGAGATTGTTAGGGATTTTGACCCTGATGTGATCTTTGGGTATAACTCGAACGGCTTTGATTTCCCCTACATTGTGGAGAGGGTGAAACACCTCGGTCTTGATCTGAAGCTTGACATTGGCAGGGACGGACGACCTGTGTACTATCGGCGTATCGGCACCACCAGCCGCGTGAGTGTAAGAGGAAGGATCATCGCTGATGTACTCCCGATCATTCGACGAGAGTTCAGTTTGAAGCAGTACACGCTTCGAAATACTGCAAAAGAGCTTCTGAAGATGGAAAAACACGATCTTAGCATTGAGATGATGGCGGAGTACTGGGAGGACGATTCCCTTCTCCCGGTTTTCATCGAGTATTGTCGCAACGACTCCCACCTTGCAATGGAGATGATGACGCGCTATCGATTGCTCGACAAACACATTGCTCTTGCACGGATCAGCGGTTCACTGCTCCAGGAGATTCTTGACAGCGGTCAGACAGCGATGATCGAGAACATCTTGCTCGGCGAGTATCGTGCTAACGGGCGTGTTGTGCCGCCAAGACCCAGTGAGAAACTCTCGTCCAGGCGCAAACGTATGGGCGAAGAGCTGAAAGGCGGGGAAGTGTTGGAGCCAGAACACGGCTTGCTTGAGAATATCGTGATACTCGATTATCGCTCGCTCTATCCAAGTATAATGATGGCACACAACCTCTGTTATACTACAGAGATCAAGGCAGACGAACCCGACAATCCCGCTCGGATCATTACAACACCAACAGGAGCACGTTTTGTATCAAGGAATGTGCAGCGTGGGATCGTGCCGAAGGTCCTAGAGAGATTGCTTGAACAACGGGTCGAGATAAAGAAACAGATGAAGAGTGCCGCGGGGGCGGATGAGTTGCACGCACTCGATGCCACACAGCTTGCGCTAAAAATCCTCCTTAACAGCTTCTATGGATACTCTGGTTATACCCGCGCACGACTCTACAGCCTCAACCTTGCAAATTCAGTGACGAGCTATGGGCGAGAGAACATCCTTCACACCAAGAAGCTGATCGAAGAAGAACTTGGAAGTTGTTCGTACGGGAATGATAGCAAGAGGGTTTTCCTTGAAGTGGTCTATGGCGATACTGACAGCGTTTTTGTCAAGCTGAAGACCCAAGATAACCATGCTATTTCGCCTCGCCCAGCTCCACTGGAAGAACCCCATATTTCCGATATAGGGCTTGACGAAGCCGGACTTGTTGGCGAAGAGATCGCACAAACTGTCACCTCCTCACTTGAAGAACCGATGGAACTCGTCTTTGAAGCATTTGCCCGCAGAGCCATCTTTCTTGCAAAAAAACGATATGCAATCTGGGTCTTTGAAAAAAGCGGAAACAGCTGGGAAGACGGCATAAAAGTGAAAGGGATGGAGACAGTGCGGCGTGACTGGTGCGAGCTTGCATCAGACACGCTTGAGAGAGTACTTGAACTTGTCCTCAAGAAAGGCAATCTTGAAGAAGCAGTGAAGCAACTTGAACTTGTTCTCAAGAAAGGCAATCTTGAAGAAGCAGTGAAGCATGTGCGAGGCGTGATAAAAGACATCCGCAGGCTCATGGTTGAACACGATCCAGAGATAATAAAAAAGCTTCCGCAGGCTCATGGTTGAACACGATCCAGAGATAATAAAAAAGCTTGTTATAACAAGGCGTTACACCAAGAAAGCCGAGAGCTACCACAACAAACAACCACACGTCACAGTGGTTGAAAAGATCAGGAAGCGAAGCGGAAAAGTGCCTGAGATCGGAGATCGTGTCCCATTCATAATCACAGTTGGAAGCGGCTTGCTTGTCGAAAGGGCAGAGGACGCCGAGTACGTGATGTCACACAACGTGCCTGTCGACACTGAATATTATATCCACAAGCAGGTACTTCCACCAGTCGAGAGAATCTTCAAATCACTCGGCGTTAACACAAAGCGTCTCGACACGCACGCAATCGGGGTCAATGAACTGGTTGACAAGGGATCACAGAAGTCGCTAATGGACTTTTAGATAAACACAAGCAGGTAGCAGATCTTCACTGTGCTGCTCACTCTGAAAGCAACCTTCCTTCACGAAGTAGGTAAAGCTGTGGATCCTACCCACGGGTGTTTGTCCTTCTGGTTGATCGTCGCAGGAAAAAACCGTTTAGTTTATATTGTGAGTATGTGTATCTATTTTGCTGAGATATGTCTCAGCTTTATGAATGTGGTTCAAGAATGTCTCAGGGATGATAATGTATGATGAACGGCTATGATCAACTGGTAGAAGAGGTTATTGATGCTGGAATTTGTGTATCCTGCGGAAACTGTGCTGCGGTCTGCCCCCTCCAGTACATCTCCATGAAAGAGAACAAACCGGTGCAAGACACAGAGAAGAGAGATGAGATTGAAACGACGAGCGGGCTTGCATGCAACGATTGTAATACCTGTGCAATGTCCTGCCCCCGGATAGAGCCAACGTACTTCTGGCAGAAGAAAGAGCTTAAAAGGTTGGCGCACGAGGGCGAGGTCAAGGCGGCACGCACCACCTACAAGCCGATACAGGATGTCTGTCAGGACGGCGGGATTGTGACAACCGTCTTCAAGTACCTGCTCGAGAGCGGACTTGCCGATGGCATAGTGGTCTCCCAATACAATGGGGACTACAACCCTGTTCCTGTCCTGGTAAAGACAGAAGAAGATCTGCTCAAGGCGGCGGGAACACGCTACACAGTCTCTCCAGCCTATTCGCCACTCGCAGATATTAAACAGTTGAAAGACGATGGTTATGAGAAGATCGCCATAGTCGGGACCCCCTGTCAGATATACGCGCTCCGCAAGACCCAGGCGATATATAACAGCCAGAACATGCTGATACCACACAACATAGTTACGTTTGCAGTAGGACTCTTCTGTGCAGAAGAATTCGATGACAAAGTACTTCATGACCTTGGAGTGGACATAGCAGATGTAGCAGGTTTCGATGTCAAAAAGGAAGGTTTAATAATCTCGCTTAAGAATGGTGAAAAGAAGATAATACCCCACGAAGACCTCGAAAAATACGTGAGAGAAGGGTGCACGGTCTGTTCCGATTACAACTCGCCCTACGCAGACCTATCGGTTGGCAGCGTAGGATCGTCTCCAGGATGGTCAACGGTCATCGTGCGCACAGACGCGGGCAGAGCCGTGTACCAGAAGCTCGTGGAAAACGGCTTGATAGAAGAAGCCACCGTGGATGCAAAAGGCTTGAAACTGATAGACCGAATGGCACAGAAGAAGATAAATAATGCACAAGCCAAAATAGAAGAACGAAATAAGACAAAGGAGGAAGAGTGAAAACATTCATTAAAACTTCCCACTTTTTTTATCTATTGTTATTCAAAGTAAATAGGCGAAAGATGTGATTGTAATGGAAGAGAAAGAAGAGATCTCGAAATGTGCGCTGTGTGGTTATACAGCCTCTGGCAAATTCGTCGGAGACATCTGTCCAAAATGCGGACTGACTTACTGGAAATGCATCAATTGCGGTTACACCATAACCGCCGCAACGCTACCAGACATCTGTCCAAGTTGTAAGGATAAGAGCGGCTTTAAAAACGTCACCTGTTATACTCCAGAGTGTGGCGGGCCTGGACACGTCGACCGAGGCTAACGGCGTTGAGATATCCATAATAATCTACTTTGGATGTAATATATCAACTCCGCACACCCGAACTAAAAAATTTATACCGTAATCTATCGAAAAACATATGAACACAGAAATTATTAATAAGTAACTTATTATTTTATAATTTAGTTTCTGATCGATTTCATCATCGCCTGTTGCATGAGGTGTTAAAACCACGATTTTCTCGTGTTCACTGAAATGTTTGGCAATTTCGTAAGAATACGTATGAATTCCCCCGATTTTAGGGGGGAAATCGAAAGCGAAGATAAGAATCATTTTTCGATGGTCTTGACCACAGTCCCTGCTTTGTCTTTTCGTATATAGGTTATTTTTCCATTCAGTTCGATATCCTCACATTTTTTTGAACCTGTGTCGGTGTTGGAGATCAAAAAATAATCAGTATAATCCTCTATCTCTATCTTCAGTCCAGTTGCCTGCTCTGGTGTTAGTGTTTTCTCATTTTCCGTGACTGACAACTGGCTTTTCGAAGAGTTCTACAGATAGTTTTTGTGCGTCAGCAGGCACAAGCAAGACATTTGCGCCATCATAATTGGTGCGTACTGAGTTATACACAGGATCAATTTCTATTTCAGTAGGTAAAAAATGAAACAACTGATAAAAATCATGATCGTCGTTTCCTTCAAGAATGTCACAGATAATCCAGTATTCTGGCTTTACAAAGAATACTTTTCTACGATGGGTAACCCCTTCCCCCCAGTCATACGTGCCGTCCACGAAATCATAGTCATCTGAAACCGTCCATTCATCCACACGATAATCAGATGTGATGGGTTGCTCGCCGTGGTCAACCATAACTGTGTTGTGCGCGCCTGTGCTTCGCAGGTAACCAACATCAGAACCTGAGTAATCAGTTATTCCTGAATCTACGATCAACCTGTTTCCGTATGCATAAACCTCAATTCCGAGCTGATCCCGATGCGAGTGTGTTCCACCCCAAGGTCCATTTTTGAATAGAAGATAACGTGCATCCATGGTCCAATCGCTTCTCATCACATAAAATCCAGCATTTCCAAAGGCGTATGAGGTTTCAGTGGGCTCAACAGGAACAAGTTTTTGAAATCGTTCCATAACACGCCTCTGCAGTATCAGATCACCACCCATTAACATCAAGTTTGTGGAGAAGTCTTCTCTTGTCAGATATTTCAGATCACCGCGTTCGAACAGAGAGGCGCCCATCACCAGAAAAACATCCAGTTGCGCATTTTCAGAGTCTCCTATCGGAGGCGATTTTCCATCAGGTTCTGCTGTGTAGAGCATAAAATCAAACATTTTCTCATACGTGGCCATATCAAATCCTGAAATGTTTAAATTGTTCAGTTCTGCCATCCTGATCGCCAGAAAATAGTTCCACAGCATAGCGTTGTGGTAACGTGGTGTGAGTTCCTTATGAACCCCATCTGGATATACATTATATTCGATGTGGTCATATAAAATATCATAAGCACGATCCACCCAGTTTCTGGACTCTTTGAACTCTGGAAACATCGTCCCAATCATGGCCAGCCCGACCATCTCGTCAACCTGCATGTTGATAAAACTTGGATCTCCCTCTCTACCATAATAGCATTCCTCGTTAACCAAATACAGGTATTGAGCATGCTGCAGCATAGATTTTAATATATTTATATGGGTGTCGTCGTCCAAAACAGGTGCAAACGCCATATATGCAACAACAAAATTCTGCGATCGCTTCCCAGCACTCAAAGGACTCCATGGCGAATGAAATCGCTTTGGATATCCATCACCAGTGCAAGTCTAAGAGCATGCAGCCAGTAGAAACGATTCATAAAGTCAGTTTCGTCATTATCTCCCCGATCCCAATCAGAAACAGACATCCACGCACTCGAAGCCCGGACAGATTCACTTGACAGTTCACTGGGTATATCCGAATCAACATAGAACTTTGGAGAAGTTGTCTGGCGTCCCCGCGATCTCATATGTGTCAAATCCAGAGCATCGAAAAAAGCCTCATCCGAAATGTTAGTTGACATTTGTGCCCTGATCGTAGTGGGCTCCGCCTCAAATGCGTTGCTTGGCACATCCCCTCTATCCACACAAGTAGCAGTGGTAGCAAAAAAATACCACAAACACTGCCAGAACGTTCTTATTCATTGTATTTTATGATGGTTGTTTCAGCACTTATGTCTTCTGGCTCGGCGTGGTATATTCATAAACTGACAACGCATTTCCATGGGCTATCTGGACGCGTGTCCGTACACGCTGTTATATATCTCTTTTGCCTGACGACAGACAGACTCTTCAGTGAATGCTTCATTAATTTTGGATTTTCTATCTTCACTACTCAAAACTTTCAGAATTTCGGCTTTTAACATTTCTCTGCCACCGGGTTCAACCAGGAAGATATCGCCACCCAATTCAGGAATTCCTCTGACATTACTTGCTATGACTGGAGTTCCGACGTATTGTGCCTCTAAAACGGTTCGTCCTAAATACTCTGGCCAAATGGATGGGACCACTACCAAATCCGATTTTTAAAAATACCTAAAACCTCTTCAGTTTACATATATGCTTTTGCCTCGACAAGGGCTTTCAACTCGTTGGACGTCAAAACCGACATTTTGGTTCTTCCAAATATTCAAACTCGAAGCAGCAGAGATGTAACCCTCACCAGTTACGACTTCAAAAGTCAGAGTCTCCCAACTTACTCGAAATTGCCGCCAACAATCCTTGCGATCGCAACTGCGCGCTCCACTACATGGAGTGCGTCACACCCGACCAGTCTCACCATCGCCTCTTTCCCAATGCCACCTGTGTCGTAAATCACCTCAGGCGCATGTGGAGCGTGTCTGAAGGCATGAGTTGTGCCCCATTCCATCGTCCGCTCGCCTCGTGGTTCGTCTTTGCGCGAGAATGATGCAACGTG
>NJEL02000029.1 GCA_002254825.2 Methanosarcinales archaeon ex4572_44
AATCATGGTGGGAAGGCGCAGGACGTGTCCTCGTAGACAAAAAAACGACAAAATCGAGAACTCTCAAAGAAATAGGAAAAATAATACGGAAAAACAGGGGTTAAAACCCCATTGTACCTATGTACGATCTTGAAGAGTTGAAACTTCCTCAACAAGCCTCCTGCCCGCAGCAATCTCATCGATACTGTGAATCACAGCACCAAAATCCTCGATCACATTCTTCACTTCATCAAATAGTATATCGTCACCCTCAATCGTAATCTTCACATTCTCTGTCTGCTGATCCACCTCATCAAGACTCAGATTGACACCAGACACATGCTCCAGATTACTGAGGGCAACAGCAAGCTCTATAGCCATCGGCTTATGCGGCTTCAACACATCAAGAACCAAACGTTTAATACCACTCACGAACACACAACCATTCTCCACATTTATGAACTCACCTTTGAGCGGTTCATCCACAGCAATACAGATACTCCACCACCCATAAAATAGTTTTTCTTTTCAGAAAATTGTAAAATTTTTGGTATCGCATGTATATTAGTTGACATAGTTTTTATGCTGTAATTATAATATTTTTTAGTGGGGGATAAAACGTTTTTTTGGGAATTATTTGTCCGCAAAAGAATGAACTGCAGCAAAAACGGATCAATACACACAAAATCGCTATACTTTTACAACCCTAACATGACTGACATAAATTTCACAAATCAGATAAATCACTATTCCAGAGTACCAGTTATATCGGATGAGTTTTCTTGAATAGCGTTGATGAGTGGTGAGCGATCTGGGTCTGTGAGTCTTCCTGTGAAGGTGCTCTTTTTGGTTGTTTTTCTTCTATTTTTTGGCGTTACTCTGTTGTCCCGTTTT
Source organism: Methanosarcinales archaeon ex4572_44 (assembly GCA_002254825.2). GTDB lineage: Archaea > Halobacteriota > Methanosarcinia > Methanosarcinales > EX4572-44 > EX4572-44. The sequence goes on from NJEL02000029.1 coordinate 874, forward strand.
GTGCTTGACTATAAATGGTTTATGTCTGTTGGTTACCCGCAGGTGTTTGTTGTTACACTCACCGCCAGGTTGTTCTTGTTTGTGGCGGGGTTTGTGGTCTTTTTTGTTCTGTTGTTCTTTTTCTGGTGGTGGTGTAAGAGGAGTGTTCTTGCCGGGCCTACTGTCTTTGCTCCGTTCTGGGAGCAGATAGAGGGTGTGTCTGGAGAGTATGTTGATGTTACTCCTGAGACGTCTGTGGAGCGGGTGATTAAGTCTGTTGACCTGCCACTTGTTGTTGTTTTTGCTCTGTTCTCTTTCTTTGCTGGGTTGGGTTTATCAGCCAAATGGAGCACAGTACTATTGTATCTCAATAAAGGCTCTTTTGGTGTTGTGGATCCAATCTTTGGAAATGATATCGGATTTTACATCTTCACACTGCCATTCGTTAGCACAATACTGAACTATCTCATCACACTCTTCGTCTTCACAAGCCTGATTCTCGTACTCGCATATCTCTCATTCAACTGGCGACTCGTGAGCGAAAAAATCCCACTCAACCTGCAAGCAGCCCTGATACCCCTCTTCCTGTTATTTGCAGCCAAAGCCTATCTCTCCCGATTCAACATACTCTACAGCACTACAGGAGTGGTATATGGTGCTGGATACGTCGACGTTCATATCAACCAGTACGTACCTGTAATTATCAGCCTAATTTTCCTCGCAACTGCCATTGCTATCCCAGTACTATCTGTAGGGCGCAGCAGCACCAGCAGATCGATAAAGATACCTATTGCCGCTGTGGTGCTTGTAGTTGTAGTATCATTCCTTGGTTCAGGCACAGCGTGGTTCGTGCAGGAATTCAAGGTTTCGCCGAACGAGATCGTACTTGAAGAACCCTTTATCGAGAACAATATCAAGCTGACAAACCAAGCCTATGGACTGGACAGTGTCCAGGAACAGGTCTACCCACTCACATACAATCTCACAACCGATGAGATCACAGACTCGCCTTCGATCAAGAACATCAGACTATGGGATCACCGGCCACTGCTCACCACATTCCAGCAACGCCAGGAGATCAGAACCTACTATGGTTTCAGCAACATCGCAGTCGATCGCTACCAATTGAGCGGCGAGCTGGTACAGACATGGCTGGCAATTCGAGAGATACTCCCAGACAAACTGCAGGGTACCGCAGACACATGGATCAACAGGCATCTGATCTATACACATGGCATCGGAGCGGTCATGGCACCTGTTAACGCCGTGGATGAACAGGGAATGCCAAGGATGATAGTCAAAGACATACCGCCCAGAATAGAAGCAGAAGGCATCAACATCACCCAGCCACGAATCTACTATGGAGAACAGACCAATGATTACATCATCACGAACACCAATCGAGAAGAGTTCGACTATCCAATGGGTGATGAAAACCAGTACACTACATACGCAGGAGTGGGTGGAATCCCGCTCACGCCACTGAGCAAGATGTTTGCAACAGTAGCCCTTGGCGAGATCAAACTCTACACATCAGAGTACATCGCAGAGCAGAGCAAACTACACCTCTACCGAAACATCAACGAGAGAACACAGAAAATCACACCTTACATACTCTTCGACAACGACCCACACGCATTCATATCGAGCGACGGCAAAATCTACTGGATGCTCAACGGCTTTTTAACCACAAACAGATACCCGTACGCAGAACCGATCAGATTCAACAACAACCGATTCAACTACATACAGGACTCGGTTAAAGCAGTAATAGACGCTTACAATGGAACAATCACCTATTACATCATAAAAGACGACCCCTTACTCGCAGCCTATTCAAAGATATACCCTGAACTCTTCAAACCCCTAAGCAGTATGCCAGAAGACTTTAGAGCACACCTCCGCTACTCAGAAGACCTTTTCAAAATACAGACCAGCATATACACCATCTACCACATGAAGACACCAGAAGTATTCTACAACAAAGAAGACCTCTGGGAAATCCCAACTGAAAAATACGAGACCGCAGAGATCGGAGTAGAACCCTACAACGTACTTCTCCAAATAGACAACAAACTACAATTCCTAACCATCCTACCCTTCACCCCAGTCAACCGCGACAACATGATCTCGTGGATGGCAGTAAAACAAGACACGCCAGACTACGGCAAGATCACATTATATAAATTCACCAAAGAAGAACAAATCTACGGACCCTCACAAATAGAAGCACGCATCGACCAAGACGAAACAATCTCCAGAGACCTAACACTCTGGGGACAAAGCGGCTCACGCGTCATCAGAGGAAACCTCCTCGTAATACCACACAAAAACTCAATCCTCTACATCGAACCACTCTACCTCGCAGCCGAAACAGGAAGCATACCCGAACTAAAACGAGTAATCGCTTTCTACAACAACAGCGTAGCAATGGAACCAACACTTCACCAAGCACTAAACAAGGTACTGGGCGCCAGCAATAGAACCACACCAACAGGAATAACAATACCAGAAGACACCACCATGGACACACTACTCCAACAGACATTAGAGCACTACAATACCGCAAAAGAGGCACTCATAGCAGGCGACATAGAAGCATATGGGCGAGAAATGAAAAACGTAGACAAACTACTCCAAGAACTCGAAAAACAGATAGGAGCAAAGTAAAAGTATACCGAAATCCGCAATTTTTTCCCGGTAACGGATGCAATATAGGGGTGGGCGATTTCAACGGACAGCCTTCTGGTTATAATGGAAGATTTTATGCGTGTTGAAAGTTCTTAGAATAACCGATGGTCACCTGTTCTGCTCCGGGTAAGATATACCTCTTTGGCGAGCATGCCGTGGTTTATGGTGAGTCTGCTGTGGCTTGTGCAGTCGAGCTTCGTACACGTGTCACGGTTGTGCCTGCTGAGAGTACGTCCATCACTTCAGGCGGTCAGCCGTTGGCGATTGGAGAGGAACCGTACATACAGAATACGTTAAAAATTATGGAAGAGTTCTTGGCTCTGCCGCCCGTCTCGATACGGATCGATTCGGAGATACCGATCGCAGCAGGTATTGGTTCGTCAGCCGCTCTCACAGTCGCACTTCTGCGTGCGCTGTCTATCGAGTTCGGTGTTGAGATGGATCTCTCTCTGATTGCAGCCACAGCCCACCGAATCGAGAGACTTGTCCAGGGTGCTGCGAGCCCAACCGACACCTTCGTATCAACGATGGGCGGTGTTGTGGTGGTGCCAGAGAGAAGACACCTCCCACCCCCCGGGTGTAAGATTGTTATCGGCGACGCGGGGATTGGGACAGGGGCAGGAGCGGCTATGCGAGAAAAGACGGGTGAGATGGTTTTGCGGGTTGCGGATCTGAGAGAGGCCTATCCCGATGCCGTTGACCCTGTTATCAGTGCCATCGGAGGACTTGCACGAAGCGGTGTGCTATTACTCGAGGAAGGTGATTGCAGAGGCGTCGGCAAGCTCATGAACATAAACCACGGCTTGCTCGAGGCACTCGGGGTTGGCACAACCAGGCTCTTACGACTCGTTCATGCTGCACGGGACGCTGGTGCATTCGGCGCCAAGATCACTGGTGCCGGGGGTGGGGGTTGCATGGTTGCACTCGCCGATAATGCTCGGGAGGTTGCACAAGGAATCGAGCGCGCGGGTGGGAAGGCAATGGTTGTGGAGATTGCACAAGAGGGTGTGAGAAAAGAGTGAAGTCTATCCTATTGAAGATCGGTGGAAGCGTGCTGACCGATAAGGAGCGTGAGTGCACGCTTCGAGAATCTGAGATTGAGCGGATTGCAGGCGAAATTAAAGGTGCCAGAGCCAGTGTTGTGATCGTTCACGGTGCTGGCTCGTTCGGACACCCACAGGCAAGAGAGCACAACCTCGGGGAAGATCCGACAACGAGGGGTTTGATTGAGACGCACAGAGCGGTCATGAAGCTGAACAACGCCTTCATCGAGGCTCTCAACCGAGCAGACGTCGATGCAATCGGCGTACACCCACTTGACTTCATAATGGTTGAAGAGAGGCGTGTTACACACCTTGATTGCAGGGTTCTTGAGAGCATGATCGAGTTCGGGCTCACACCAGTTCTCCACGGAGATGTTGTTATAGACTCGAAGAGGGGTGCATCTGTGATCTCAGGAGACCAGATCCTAAGAGAGCTTGGAATTAGACTGGATGTCTCAATGGTCGGCGCCGGGACCAACGTTGATGGCGTGTTCGACGAAACGGGCAGAACGATTCCGAAGTTGAATCGGATCCCTCAGCAGATACACCCCTCAGTTATAGAGGATGTGACAGGCGAGATGAAAGGAAAAGTAAAAGAACTCATAGAACTTGCAGAAAACGGCGTAGAATCTGTTATATTCAACGCATCCATGAAGAGGAAGGTTTACGATTTTCTCAGAGGAAAAGATGTTGGCGGAACACAGATAACTCTACAGTAAGATTGGATTAAGGTTGGATTATGAGCACGTCAAACAGGAAGATAGAACACTTGAAGATCTGTGCTGAAAAGCAGGTTGAGGCAACCTCAGAGACTGAACATCGACAATCCGGCTTTGACGATATATACCTCATGCACCAAGCACTTCCAGAGATCAGCAAACGAGACATTGACACACCCACCAGATTCTTTGGCAAGAATTTTGCCGCTCCGATCATGATTGCATCGATGACAGGTGGACACCCCGCAACACTCAAAGTCAACCAGAATCTTGCACTCGCAGCATCACAACTTGGTATCGGCATCGGGGTCGGGAGCCAGCGAGCAGCGCTCGAAAACAGAGATGAAGAAGCCTCGTTTAAAATCGTTCGTGACGTAGCACCTGACATATTTGTCCATGCAAACATCGGAGCCTGCCAACTGAAAGAATACGGGCTTAAAGGAGCACTCAAAGTCGTTGAGATGATCGATGCCGACGCACTCGCAATCCACCTGAACTTCCTGCAAGAAGCCATACAACCAGAAGGTGACACCGATGCCACAGGTTGTCTCAGCATTATACACAGGGTATGCAACGAATTCTCAATCCCAGTGATCGCAAAAGAGACAGGCGCAGGGATCTCTCGCGAGACCGCAGATGCACTCGTCGACGCAGGCGTCTCAGCAATCGATGTCGGAGGCATGGGCGGCACAAGCTGGGCAGGCGTTGAAGTCTACCGCGCAAAAGCCCGATGCGATCACAACTCTGAACATCTCGGAGAACTCTTCTGGAACTGGGGCATCCCAACAACTGCAAGCATCATCGAATGCAGAGGTCGCGTGCCAGTGATCGCAACAGGAGGCATCAGAAACGGAGTAGATGTATTAAAATCCCTCGCAATAGGCGCAAACCTCACAGGACTCGCACTCCCACTCGTAAAACCCGCAATGGAAAGCGAAACACAGGTTATTGAAGTTTTGGAACGCATAATCGAAGAACTGAAAACAGCAATGTTCCTAACTGGCTGTGCGAGCGTTGCCGATGCAAAATCACTTCCTTTTGTGACCACAGGGAATCTGCGCGAGTGGACCCAGGGAAGAAATATTGATAATAAAATATAAATTAAAATAAAAATAGAAACCGAAAGTAAAGATGAAACATAAAAAGAATTGAACCTCATAAACTTAAAAACGATATAAAAACTACTGAATTTTCTATACTGACACCAAGAAAGATGAATTCCAGCAGACTTCACTGACCCACCCGTTCACTGTGAAAGAACCATAGCCAGAGCCAACAAATCCAGAAACAACCGATGAGGCTGAGACGAAGGACGTGCTACTACCCTCGGGCATCCTCTCGGTAGTCGCAATTGCCTTCGTTGCACTGATGATCCGACACACACGGAGAGATTAAACAGCAAACCAGTGAGATCAGGTTCGGCACACCCCAAACGCGCAGCGCCAAACACACGCAACCCTGGTGTGCTGAACCTAAAACCCATTCTCAACAAACTTATTTTGGGAAGATTAAAATAGGTCATAGTTGCTACTTTACAATACCTTAGGAGGAATAGAGATGAATAAAATGAAAATGATTATAAGGATATTGATTGTGATCGCATTTGCGGGGCTGCCCGCGAGTGTGCAGGCGCAAGAGGCTGATTCCGGGCTGGTTGCGGAGTGGCATTTCGATGAGGGGCCAAAAAATATTGTAAATGATAGTTCAGGGAATGGGAATGATGGGGTGATTTGTGGTGCAACATTGGTTAAGGGGAAGTATGGAAAGGCGTTGGGATTTAATGGGAAGAATGATTATGTTGATATATCCAGGAGTTCTTCGTTTAACTCAAACAACATAACTGTTGAGGCATGGATATCTCCAGGGACATACCCGATACATACTGGTAATCTTAATAAAACCATTATCCATAAAGGTGATGAAAAGGGCGGCAGTTCTCCGTTCACGTTCGACCTTGCCGATTCAAAAATAGAGTTTGCTGTTTCCGAAAATGGTAGTGATTGGGATCGTGTTGAAGGGCGCACGAGCCTTAACTTGAATAGATGGTATCATGTAGCAGGTATCTACAGATACAATGATCGTTTTTTGGCAGTGTATGTAAATGGTAATTTAGATAATTCAAAAACATCAACAGAGGCTTCGTTATATCACGGCTTATCTAAATATTGGATCGGTGTTAGGTATAATAAAGGACGATTCTTTTCCGACAGATATTTCAACGGGTTTATCGACGAAGTCCGCATCTACAACCGTGCCCTGACCGCAGATGAAATCAGGTCGCATTACGAAAGAAAACAAACAGCCTTATCCCTAACGAAATCAGCCTCGCCCCACACAATCAAACAAGGGCAAACCACAACGATAACCCTCGGCGTGGAAAACAATGGTTCAACCGAGATAAGAGATATCGAAGTGGTAGACACAATCCCCCCAGACCTGGTTTTTGTTAGCGGCGAAACCTCGAAGAGATACACCTCTCTGAAGCCAAAGGACTCACGAGAGTTCCAGTACATCTTACAACTAAACAAGGCTGGGACGTTCAATTTAGATCCAGTCACTGCAACCTACGCGGATGAAGAAGGGAATTACCACACTGTTAAATCAAAGATTGCTGCTATAGCGGTGATTCCATCCTCGATCACAACCCCAACTTCTCCAGAGATCTCGACCGCAAGCGTGCATCTCCACGGCGAGAAGACAGATATGGTCCTCGGAGAGGATGTGCTTCTGAAACTCTCCGCGGTAAATATCATCGGAAATCCCACGATGCACGTGCAGGCCATCATCATCCCGCCGTCCGGCTGGAGTGTGACATCCTCTGAATTCGCAGAGTTAGGAGCCGGGCAGTACACGACCACATACGATCTCGAACCGGGTGTGGGCAGGGACATCGAGGTAAGGATCATACCCAACCAGATAGGGGATGATTTTCAGGTGGAGGGCAGGATAATCTACTACTTCGGCGATGATTCAGGGACGAAAGAAGACCACACACTCACCCTGCCGATCACAGTGCGGGCAGAGGCAGACACAGATCAGGCAGCTGACGCATCAGAATCGGACGGGGAGAGTACGCCCGGATTTGCGGCTGTGTTTGCAGCGGCGGGATTGTTAGCTGCAATGTACATGTTGAGTAGGGAATAGCTTTTCAACTTAGAGGGAGGTGCTTGAACGTGGAAGATGAGATGGAATGGTTTGCTTCTGCAGAGTTGGATGTATATGCAGGTAAGTATGTTGCAATAATTGATAACAGGGTTGTTGCGTCTGGTGATAATGCGAAAGAGGTCTGGAATAGTGCAAAAGAAGCATACCCTGATAGGACGCCCACGCTTGCCAAGATACCAGAAGAGGAACTGCTTATACTCTGGATGTAATCGCAATGGAGATGGAGTTTTCATATCGAGAGGAGCGCTCCAGATTGACTGGAGTGATTTATAGACCGGTTGCAAAGATCGAATTCAGATCAAGTGTGGGCTGGGTGCCAGAATGGATATAATACCCCGGTCCCTTGGCGATCTTTTAGGTTTTGAGATCAGCACGGAAGCGATACAAGAGATCTGGGGTGTTGGCGAATCCAGAATACCAGTGATAATCCAGAATATAGGGATCAAACTTGGGGGACATGTTTTTGATTCAAGAGTCGCATGGGCACTCATCGAGGAGGTGCCGCCTCTATTGGGACGGATGGATGTCTTCGATGAGTTCGAGGTAATATTCAAACAGAATGAAAAGAAGGTTGTGTTCAGGAGGTAAAATTTGAGATGAGAATGATAGTTGGAGCGTTGATTGTGGTAGGAATACTGGCTGGAACGATCGCTAGTGTGCAGGCGCAAGAGGCTGACTCCGGGCTGGTTGCGATATGTCTACGGAGGAAAAGAAGATGAAAAGAATCCAATTTCACGACCGCGAAAGAGAAATCAACGAACTCATGAAGATACTGGACGTGGAACCGTCCTTAATCACCTTTATCTACGGACCGATCAACAGTGGGAAGACCACGATGATCGACCATCTGATCAAA
>NJEL02000030.1 GCA_002254825.2 Methanosarcinales archaeon ex4572_44
GAGAAGCACGCCAAGAACAATACCTACCAGAACCGCTCGACCTTTAATCATCTTCCACCATCCCAATGTGTGCGTGGGTCAACAGTATTTTTTACTACTTATTGACTTTGAGGCTGATCAATCTTTTCATCTTCTAATCAAAGAGTATACCCATATAAGACTAACTGTATGTCAGGAGATTACCCCTGAATTGATCTTTGAATGATAGTGGGAATAAAGGATTTGGGGTTGGATGGATTTTTCATGCCAGTGGTCTTGGTTGTTTTTTCGCTGGGAGGTCTGGTAGTTTTTGGGTGTTTAGGAGTAGGGGTTGCTCAACGTCTTTTGCCCGTTCGATCAACCGCACCCACTTGGAAGCACATCCTGTGGTCAGGTCAACGGTCTCTACGAACTCTTGAGCTTCTTCGGGCGACATGCCAGTGGTGTGAACGCCAAATTCTACCACTGTTACGTCTGGGTGTTTTGCTGTAACATCTCGGATCTTCTTTGCGTCAGTGAGGGATGCGACTGTTACGCCGATCTGTTTGTGTCCGAGTTCGATCGCTTTTTCAACGCCAGCTGCCATGTCAAGCTTTGCGGTTTCTGGGTCGAGCACGATTCCTCCCGCTTCTTCAACTCGCTTGATGAGTTTTGGGATGGGGGTGGTCTCGACAAGTCCTGATATCCTTGCTCCGATGCCTTGCACGAGTGTTGGGTTGGTAGTGATCGTGGTACCGATCCCGTCGCCTGCGATCACAGCAACATCGAGCAGTCCACGGTCGAGTACTGTCTGGAAGACTTCGGACGCTCCGAATCCAACGAAGGTCTCCATCTCAATTTCACGGTCTTCTGTAAACAGCCCAAAGTCTGAGATTCGAAACTCAATATTTTCACGGACAACATTCTCTGTGAGCTTTTTGTAGCCCCTTATCTTCTCGAAGATTGGGCAGTACTCTGTCATCGGCTTTCCAACCTCGACCACCTTGCCGTTCTCAACCACTACTCGTGCTCTTCCAAGCAGTTCCATCACATGTCTGTCTTTCACCATCACAACACACCTGGCCAGTTAGAGTAAAAGTGTAGCATATTTTTATTATGGATAACCTTTTCCCTGTTAAACCCACCAGATCGCACCCTCGTGTGGAATGATCGGATATATACTGCACTCACCTGGTTTCACTGGTTGAATACGACATTTATCATCTTCAAAGAAGATGCACTTGCCATTTGGGCGAGTTTTGAGCTTAATGGTTGATAGACTGTCGTGTGGAGTTGCGATCTCGCAGAATTCGTCAAGAAAGTCGTCAATTGAGACTCCGAGGTATTCTGATATCATATTTGCTTCATCGGGCAATACCAATATATACGCTTCAGAACAACACGTTCCCTTCCCCTGGCACTCAAACCTGTACTCACCACCATCAACTACAGCCTCATAGATCTTCACCTTTCCACCTGCAGACTCTGCAACCTCCCTCACCCTAAAAGCAGAATCCAGCGTATCAGCCCATACAATGCAACCAGTAACACCCCGCACACCAGGGGTAGTTCTTATCTCGTCCTGAACTCTCTGTGGGATTAAACCTTCAGGAAACGTGCAGAGCACACGAAACCGGGACAGTTGCATACCACACCACGTTATTAAGTAGAACTACACCAGATTTAACAATTTCGACACAAAGGGCTTGCCAATATTTATGTACCACTGGGAGATAGTGTGTTACCCTATTACTATGAGAATCGGTGTTGTGGTTCACGGTGCAGAAGCGATAGACAGCGGCTTTGCACTGAAAGCCATAAGAACCCTTGAGAGGCTTGGTGACGTGAGCGTTTCTCTCGGAGGGACGATGGGACGGGTGGCGGTAATCGACCACTCACTCGAAGACTTGATCGATATCACACATAGAGAGCGCCCCTCAACAGCACTCCAACGCCTGATCGATGACGAATACGACCTTGTTGTGCTTGTGAATCATGGCAAGATGCTTGAAAGCGGGATTCGATTCGCAGAACTCCTACTTCCCAAATTGAATAGAAAGAAGACACCACTGCTGATAATCGAGGGTGCAGGCGCAATCGGATGTATTGGCATCTGTGACCTTCTCGAACAAGTGGCATCATCACTCCAACTCCCATTATATCACTTGAGCCCGAGAATCACCGCCGAAGAAACTGGAAACCGTTTGGTGCGGCGCATCAGCGGAGTTCACCCGGGTGAACTCATCCAGATAAACGGGGTCATTATCGGTAGAGCAGTTGACCAAGAGATCATCGTCACAACAGAGAATAAAAAAATAACCCGGGTCAGTGGGTGTGAAATAAAGCCACACGGACTTGAAAAACTCGAAGAGACAGATCTTGCAGAAGCCATAATCAGAACTGGAACACCAAGACAATCCCCCACTGGATTGCGCCAAATACAGACAAAGAGAAAAGAAATTGCAGTTCTGATAGATCACGACGCAGAATCAAGCTTTGAGAGAGCAAAGAACGCATCTGTTGCCGTCACTGTAGGCGATGATACCACGGCTGTTGCCGCCGACATTCTCTACCGAGTCGGTGTGCCAGTCATCGGGATAACAGACGGCGATCGCGACGGGTTGATCGATGAGACACGCAAAGCATCTGGGTCCATCATAATAAGAGTTCAGCCAGGCACTGACGATTGCATGGGTAAAATGGTAAGAAAACAGGTTTTTAAAGGATCAAAAGGGATAGAATGCCCAAGTCTTCAAGAATTAAAGAGAAACATTCTAAAACTGCTCAAAGATGATATCATTGAAGTCATGGAATCATAATCACAAAGCATAGTTAATTGTGACCAAACACTGGACTTGGAAACTGTCTATGAAACTTTTTATTGGATGTTGATCGGATAAAAGCAGTTTAATTTATCCAATAGTTATTTAAATATTTTATTTGTATGCCTCTGCTTTCAATGGTTTTGCAAATTTTTTCTCAATCGTTTCGCGGTGAAGGGTGTTGTACGTGCAGAATGGTATTACTCTTCCGTCTGGGGTTGCGTAGTGGATGCCGCAGCGCTGTATTCGCTCCAGATCCATATTATACAGATCTTGGAAGTGCATAACTCCGATGAAGAGGGTGTTGCGATGGAATTCTTTGGTAGCTTCGTCGGTTCCGTCCTTTAAGACGTCGATGAAGAGTTTTCGAACATTGACGTGTTTTGGTGCGAGTTCGGAATCGATAAATCGGGGGATTCCTTTTATGAGCTTTCCAATGGCAGTTATCCTCTCAAAAGACTTTATGCGTTTCTTTTCTTCTATGCCTGATGCGAGTTCATTCACAAACTCGAGCAAGCCTTCGACATCGATGAAACGGGTGATGGGTATCATTTTTCCCTCTTCAATGTATACGTAGGTACCTGCGCCACAGTGTGGATGAACCGTGAACTCAGCGTACGGCGTATTCTTCTCGGCTGTAACAAACCTTGAAATCGGAACAACGAATGGCACGGGGTAAAAATCTGATGCTAAAATATCACCATCGGTTTGTTCTTCTATTGCATGGAACACGTCAGGCGCCGTGACTCGCATCTTTTCACGCTCATCTTTATCGATACGCCCTGTGAATGAAATTGGCTGAAAATTGATGCCTTTCACTGTATCTCTATTGTCTGCAGCAAAATGGACTATATCGCCGATCTGATCATCATTCACGCCCCGGGCAATTGTTGGAACAAGTGCTACACTGGTAAGTCCGCCCGCCCGGCAGTTCTCAATTGCCTTTAATTTCAGGGGGAGTGCGTTGTATCCCCGTGCTATCTGGTAAGGCATCTCAGTGAGACCATCGAACTGGAGATACACGGTTTTAAGTCCTGCTTTGTAAAGCATTCTTGATAATTCAGGTTTTTTTGCAAGATTAATTCCGTTTGTTGCTATTTGTATCTGTGGAAAACCAACATCATGGGCTGTTTGAACAATTTGAACAATATCTCTTCGCACTGTAGGCTCTCCACCTGCAAACTGGACCGCTGGGCATGGAACAGGCTTCTGGCTTCGAAGCCCTATGAGCATGTCTTTTATCTGATCAAAACTCGGCTCATAGAGATAGCCTGCAGCAGAAGCATTTGCAAAACAAATAGGGCAGTTCTGATTACACCGATTGGTCACATCGATATTTGCAAGAATTGTTGTGGTTTTATGACTAGGACACGCACCACAATTATTAGGACAGTTGCCATCTACTGAGACCATCGGTTCACTCAAACCACTGCCCTCGCACCAGTATCTGTCAAATTTTTTGTACAATTCAGCGTCAGACCAGTAAATATCTTCAAAGACACCGTGGACGTCACAGACCTTTCGGATCTTCACCCTACCCAGAGCATCCTCAAAGATCTTTGCTTCAATGATCTCCAGACACTCAGGACATAGAGATTTTGTTATCCTCATCAATACCACCTGCAACTATGAGCAATACCTCCACCACAATATAAATACCCATACTTTATTACTTTTTCTATAAAAGAAGGACTCGGTTTCCAGAGTGTAAGTAAGTTCAAGGCGATTGTATGTTCAGCTCTCGAAACTCGAAAATGCTGGTAGATCTCACAGTGAGAGCACGTGAAAATACAGGACAGAAGACGTGAGCGACACAAAAGAATGTGTATAATCTTATTTCGTTTACACATAGGGTTAAGTAGGACTTAAGTATATGAAAATATCATGGATCGGGATTTGTGGAGCGTATCGATAGTTGTGGTTCTATTTCTAATCTTTACAGGACTTCTTGCGGCAACAGGTGGTGTTGAGGATGAGTCGCATCTTTGGATCAGGAATATAGATATTAAGGCAGAGGCTGTGGGTGAGGGTGAGGCAAATATCACCGCTATAATAATGGTGGAGCATGAGGGGGGTGCTGTGAGCGATGTTGAGCTTCATGGGAAGGTCTACGATGGCGAGACAGGGCTGCTTCTCAATGAGAAGTCTGTGCCAGCTGGCACAATTGAGGATCAGTCTTCTGAGACGAGGCTCTCATTCACACTCCCGCGTGAGGGATCGTTGAGGCTTGTGATTGAGCTATTTGAGGGTGATGAGCTTCTCACAACACAGGAAACCCGGATATCAGGACTCTCCACACTCGATGTCAAGGGCGATCTTCTACTCAATATGCGGGATGTTGACTTTGCTGTGAACGGAAGCATAGGTGATCGCACGGTTGTTGATGCAACCGCATACATCGATAACCTCAAACCTGCGGATACACCCCAGCTTGTGATGCTCATAAAAGCGGAGGATAGTGAGACAGGGCTTCTCGTGGATAAGACAGAAGTTGATATCGGTTCACTCAACAGGAGTGGAACATCGATCAGGTCTGCAAGCCTCAAGTTGTTGAATGAGCGGGATCATGCGATCGATCTCAAGATCTGGAGCGGCGATAAAATCGTTGCAGAGGGATATGGATGGATAGGATTAAGCCCATTTGGTAACAGAACCGAGTTTATACCAGTGGAAGGAACGGTTGTTGAGAAAGAGCCTGAGATCAGTCTTGGGGATTTCAGCTCACGTCCAACAGCAGAAGACGTAGCAGAAGAATGGACGCAGTATGACAAGGTTGGGGGTATGGGATCGCGCGAGTCAAGACCACAAACGCCAGGATTTAGTGCGATATGCGCAATCTTTGCACTATTAATTGTTATCGTAATAAGGAGGACTAAGAATGGCAGATAATCTCCAAAAGACACTTCGACTCGCAACAGCGGGAATACTCATCCTGCTTCTACTGATTGCAACACTAACATTCTACTTCAGCGTGATAAGCACAATATCAACGCTCTTTGAACACCGCTACGAATCGATTGTTGAAGCAGGATTTGCACTTGCAGTGATCGCCATAACGATGATAATCCTGAAGCGAATCATGAAGACAGAAGAGTGATAATAGGGGGACTTTTTACCAGCTGCTTCTCTATATACGGTCTCTGCTGCATACACTTCACATACCTATCGTCTCTCGCTTTTCTCTACTGCTTTCTTTCCACAATAAACAATGTGTGATAATAAGAAAAATCCCCCTCTGCGACCGCTTTTACTTAGACTACAGATATTTTTATATTTTAATATATATTTAAAAAGATAGATGCAGGTCGTTTATTATAGTTGATCACTTTTTGGTTGTGTCATTCATCACTTTTATTGCGCAGAGTTCGCCGCACATTGAGCAGACGTCAGTCTCTTTGCTTCTGCTGTGAGTCCTGCGTGCATGTTCGGGGTCGATTGCGAGTTCCAGTTGTCGCTGCCAGTTTAGATCTCTGCGCGCTCTTGCGATCTCGTTGTCCATTCTTCGGGCGCTCTTGCGTTGTCCGTCTTTAACGAGGTCTATCGCATGTGCTGCGATCCGTGTGACCATGACACCGTTTCGAATGTCTTCACTGGTTGGTAGTGCGAGGTGTTCTGCTGGTGTTGTCACGCAGAGGAAATCAGCGCCGTGCATGCCTGCGATTGCCCCGCCTATTGCGGCTGTGAAATGATCGTACCCTGGTGCAAGATCTGTTACGAGTGGGCCAAGGAGGTATACTGGTGCACCTTTGGAGAGATATTTCATCGCCCTGACACTCGTCTCGATCTCGTCGAGTGGCACGTGCCCGGGTCCTTCGACCATGCATTGAACCCCTGCTCTGCGGCATCGTTCGACCAGTTCTCCAAGTGTTATCAACTCAGTGTACTCGGGACGATCACTTGAGTCGTGTATACATCCCGGTCGCATTCCGTCACCCAGGCTTGCTACAACATCGTATTCTGATAAAATCTCAAGAAGGTAGTCAAACTCGGAATAGAACGGATTTTCTGAGTCGTGCTGGAGCATCCATGCTGTGGTTATGGCACCACCGCGGCTCACCACCCCAAGTATCCGATTGCTCGATTCGAGTTCTCTGAGGCTGTTTCTGTTAACACCAGCGTGCACCGTGACAAAATCCACACCATCCCGGCAGTGCTGGCGCAATACATTGAACATCTCATCAGAAGATATGTCTGCGATGGACGTGTGTTTGCATGCTGCCTGGTACAACGGGACTGTTCCAACCGGGGCGTTCACCGCCCCAAGGATGCTCTGACGGATCAGGTCGAGATTGCCGCCCGTTGAGAGATCCATCACAGTGTCGGCACCAGACTCCACCCCGGCCCGTGCCTTCTCAACCTCTTCCTCAAGGCTGGAAGAAGTGGTGGACGTCCCAACGTTTGCGTTCACCTTTGTAGAAAGCATGCTTCCAACCCCCACGGGATCAGCACGCTTAGAATTGTTCTGCAAAATAACAATTTCGCCTTTACAGAGAAGATTTCTTATAACTTCTGCATCAATTCCCTCGCTATCGCTAACAAATCTTATCTCATCAGTAATTCCACTACGAGCACGATCAAGCAGGGTCATAAGCCAGAGAAGACTAACGCAATAATGGCATATATAGATTTCATGTAGATGTGGAGAGATGGAAAATTTAATACAGTACAAGCTTTAATTTAGATAGTTATGGGCACTGCCAGACTCGATGATGTCTTTAGATCTATCTCAACGACCTCGCCAGGGCTGTGTAAGAAAAAGGCTTTCTGTATAGCGCTCACACCCACTGGTAGGCAGTTGAAGATCGTTGGGGATTCACCAGTTGAGTTCATACCGTTTTTGGCTGATACTGATCTGGCGTGGATTGATTTTGCGGTTGAGGGGATGGGCGAGGCTGAGAAGGTGGCTGTTTCTGCTGGTTTCATCTCATCGCTTGTTCCAACCCTGCTCGGGGATTACTATTCTGTTTATGAAGATCTTGACACGGAGCTTGGTATACGGCTGCCGGCTGTTGTTGGGAGAAAGTTTGACGTTAATATCACCCCGCTCTTGATTCTTATCAGGAAGAATCTGATTCTGACGATTCATGAGAGGGGTACGACTCGTCTTACCCGCTTTTCGAGATATGCTCCAACTTTCCTGAAGAAGGTTGATCCAAAGCTCTCACCCCCCGATAAGATAACGATCCTGCTCAACAGGTTGATCGATGAGAACAACAATGGAAATTTTGATCATCTTCGTGAGATCGAATCGCAGGGAGATGAGCTCAGTCGCGCGCTACTCGATGCTGGGGCTTCAAGAGAGTCGCTTGCACCAGATGTGTACAACATGAAGCATGCCTTAATAGCATACCTTGATGCATTGTGGACGACGCTTGATGTGATATCTTCTCTCAGGTATGGTGATGCAGATCTCATAACGGATGATAAGCATCTACTTGGCATGTTCACAATTCTTGCAAACGATGTCAATCGGCAGATTGCACTTGGAGAGCATATGTCAGAGGTTCTGGCATCGGGGCTTGAGGTTCTCCAGAGCATCTACAACAACCAGCTCCAGGTGCTAAACAACAAGGTCTCACTCTTAATGGCGTGGCTCACGGTTATAGGAACTGCGGTGCTTATACCGAACACGATTGCAACCATCTATGGCACACCATTCTTCACAGATAAGGGCCCTGGGGATCTCTGGTGGTATGCGCTGCTCCTCGTGCTCTCAATGGTTGTTTCAGGTTATGCCACTTACTGGTGGATGAAGCGTAAGGATCTGATGCCGAAGATGCCAGAGATATAGGATTTATGGGAAATGGAAGTCCTGGAGCAAATCGTACTTGTCGAATAAAAGGTAAAAAAGTATGACGTATCCCATTACAAGCATTATAAGAGAGATTCGAAAAAACCACTTCAAGACTATGGTACGTGAGTCTGGATCTTCGTAGTGTCGTATTAGGAAATTGAATATGCGATCAGTTATAGACATACACTCACTCTAAAAAATATATTTAGCGTTTTATTTGTAAAATTAGCTCAGAACTGAAAGCTCCAGCCGTGTTACGTTCGGACTGAAAGTACGAGACAATCACATGGGCTGTTGGTCGGTTTAGCTTACTGATTATTAAAATCGTATAAATCCCTCACTTTGGTATTCTTTTTATGACTCTTTTTTCTGTAATCCATAATTTCATTACTAGTTTTATTTATTTTTATTATGTGTGCAAAACACGGCTCGGCTTTTTGATCATTTCTTTCCTATCAGGTCCGACCGATACATGGGTGACAGGTATCGATACTTTCGTGTGGTGGGTATTCAAATTTTTTATTTTTGTATTTGTAAGCGTGACAGACTTTGATCGGTTTCAACCCTGTGAGCACATCG
This sequence comes from Methanosarcinales archaeon ex4572_44, assembly GCA_002254825.2. Taxonomy (GTDB): domain Archaea; phylum Halobacteriota; class Methanosarcinia; order Methanosarcinales; family EX4572-44; genus EX4572-44. The sequence continues at coordinate 9,154 of NJEL02000030.1, forward strand.
AGTTTTGTTAGTACGATCTCTGTGTATCCATTGAGGTTGACCGATTTGCGCAGCAACGGGAAGTCAAACCAGCCGCATCGGCGGGGCCGCCCTGTGGTAGTGCCGTATTCGCCACCTCTGTCACGCAACCTATCACCTGTCTCGCCATGGAGTTCTGTCGGGAGTGGTCCTTCACCAACGCGTGTTATGTACGCCTTCACAATGCCGATGACGCTCGTCACACGTTTTGGTCCAATGCCAATGTTTGTGCAGGCTGACCCTGCTATAGTACTTGAAGATGTCACATATTTTTGCGTACCATGAATAATGTCAAGATAGGTTCCCTGTGCACCCTCTGCAAGCACTTTCTTACCATCCGATAATGCATCATTCACCTCATGCGAGACATCAGTAAGGTAGGGCTTGAGCTTTCTTCCTACCCCTACATACTTATTCACCCATTTTTTTTCATCTGTTTCGGGGGCTTTGCCAAGACTTCTCATCAGATTCTTCTTCTGTGGCAAGACCTCACTCACGCGCTTCTTGAACCTCTTCTCGTCCGTTATGTCGGATAGCTGTACTTCGTCCCGTGCAATTTTATCCATGTATGCATATGCAATGCCGCGTTTGGTCGTGCCGATCTTCTCGCTCCGTGTCGCTTCGCCCAGTTCATCGAGTTGTATATGGTATGGCATTATAATGCTTGTCTTGGCATCGATACCAAGTCTCTCAGGCGTGATCACGATATTATTTTCTGAGAGCATTTCAATCTCTCGAATGAGAATTTCAGGGTTCATCACCACTCCAGGCCCGATTAAGAGGCGTGGTTGTGCAAGGATGCCAGACGGTACGATGTGAAGCTTGAACTTCTCTCCCGCATGTATTATGGTGTGGCCAGCGTTGTCACCACCCTGAAATCGGACTATCAGGTCATATTTGTCTGCCAGCAGGTCCACAACCTTGCCCTTGCCCTCGTCTCCAAACTGACTTCCCGTGATTATCGTGAACATGTTCCTCTTTTTTTCTCTGTTATCCTTGATAAGGATATTGTACCGACCATTTATTTCACCCGAATACTAACGAAAGCAGCATGTTGATAGGCCACATCACTCCGTTATATTGCAGCGAGCGTGAGTGATGGAGTGTTATGAATAGGTCTTGTGACAACTGCTTTGTTTTATTTTTTCTTCTTGTATGAGTATGCACCCGCTGCTCCCCCCGCTGCTATTATAATTGCCCCTATCGGGAGCAGTGGAAGTGTCTTCTCCTTGGGGTGTACCTGCAGTGGTATTGTGCGTGAGAATATGACGATTGTGTCTGTGTTTGTTTCGAGTGCTCGGAGTTCTGTGTCGATCAGGTATTTTTTGGGTGCTGCGTCGTCTTTGATCTCCACTCGTATTAGGGCTTCTCCGATTTCACCTGGTTTTAGTTTTCCCACGAAGTCTGATTTTTCGTCGTATTCGAATGATTGTGTCGAGTCTTTGAAGACACGGAGGCTCACTGCTTCTGCTTCTTCGCTTCCTGTGTTTTTGACTCTGATCAGGAGGTTTGCGTCTGTGCCAGGGTGTATTGTTGCTGGGGTTGTTTCTACTGATTCTATTATGAGGTATGGTGATCTTTTGATCGGTATCTTGAGCGGGATGGTTTTGGTCTTGTACTCGTTCTCCTCATCGTCTTCTTCTTTGTAGGTGAGGGTGATTGTGGCGTTGTACTCGCATGACTTGAGCCCTTCTTCTGTGTCGATGTAGAAGTGCGCGGTTTTGCTACCGCTTTCGTTTATTGTGCCGAGTGCGTCTTCGTCAGAGTATGCATAGCTTGCGTTAAAGCCATGTGGTAGTGTGAGTCTCGCCTTCACGTTCTCTGCATCTCCTTCGCCGATGTTTGCAACTTCAACTTTGAGCAGTGCTTCGTCTGTGTCCTCTACGAGCCGTTCGGGCAATGTGCGGAGTGCCCCGATCACAAAGTCTGGTCTCTCTGGGTCCACGCGGAGTGTGAAGTATTTCTTCGTCCAGCCCCCCTCACCATCGGGCCATTTGAGGCTCACATTGTAGTCTCCTTTAAGTGCATTGTCTGCTACTCTGAGTCTGTAGTATAGCACGTAGTAGTGTTCTGCTGTGCCTGTTGCAACCACTGTGCCAAGACTCTTCAGTGGCCCGTCTCCTGCCTCGAAGAGAAATGGATAATCTGCCTCGAGGTAGAACTCGAGGTTATCTATCTTCCCGACCTTGGCGACGACCACCCTCCAGCGAAGCTCAACGTCCTTTCCCGAATCTGCCGGGTCCGGGTCCTGGTTCATAAAGTAAACATTGATGCCCCTGTACTTTCCAGTGATCGGAGTATCGACACTCTCTGCCGGTATGGCGATAGTACTCATGCAGAATAAGAGCACGAGAGTGGTTAACAATCTATGCACTGCTTTTTTCATATTTTTCATATTATACTTCTCCAGTTTAATTTTTCGTAAATATTGTGAATATTCTGGATATTTCCAGGGTGTCTGCGACGAGTATCAGGCATGGCACGACAGTGATCGCTGCAACCATGCATGCGGCAACACCATAGCTCATCATTCGTCCCATGTCTGCCATGAAGGTTAACTCTCCCATCGACATTGCCTGAAACCCGATGAGGGCTGCAAGGGCTGTGGTTGACATTGGGAATATCACTCGGGAGAGGGAGAGTGACATGGCATCGGCTGGAGTCATATGCTCTCGCTCAAAGCGATAGCGAGTGGTCACCTGTATGCCAAAGTCAATGCCGATTCCCATTATCATGGAGATCACGCCTGATGTGTTGGATGTCATGCCCATGCCGATGAGCCCCACGTATCCCATCGCCCAGAGTGTTCCGAAGACGATTGTTGTGAGCGGGATAAACCCGTACTTTGGCGAGCGGAAGAGCACCAAAACGACTATGAGAATTCCCACGAGCGAGTATGTGGAGGTTCGCTGCATGTCCGGCCCGATCGATTCTTCCATCGCTTGTCCTTCGAGTGAACTTCCTCCGAGAGTTGTTTTGACGCTTGGTGGGCGTGGTGTGGACCCGATGATCTTTTCAAGCTCAACCTTTAGAGTTACAAGATCAACATTGCTATCTATCAAATATATCCTGACGAGCGACATCGTGTAATCATCGCTGATGTGCTCGCCCAGTAAGCCATTTTTGTCAGTTAACTCCTGCACTTCCCGAAGAGATTGCGGCAATCGTCCATCATTCAGGGTTTTAATGGTATCTGCGGCACTTGAGACCGAGATCACATCCTCTGTATGCAGTGCCAGCTCTGAGAGCTGTCCCACATACCGAAGCACTCGTGGGTCTCGAAGATCCCTTATCTCATCCGATCCACTGTAGGACGGGTCTGTCTCAACCACGATATATATGGCATCCGTGCTTCCAAACTTGTCCTCTATGTCATAGAACGTGTTGATGGCCTCTATAGTCTCTGGCAGATAGTCCTCGAGTCCAGTCGTCTCGGTTGTGATAGTGCTTGTCATTACAAACGCGAAGGCTGATAATATAATGACAAAGATCAGTATATGGTAGGGGTGGTGTGCGACAAAATGAGCGTATCTGTCAATCAACTCCTGTATCATCGAGGACGCCTCACATGCCTTGCCCGTTTAGAAGTAAGTTTTTCTAACAGTTTTTCAGTTCTGTGGTGCTCCCAATCTTCTTCAAGCAGCATGAGAACAGGACTTGCAAAGAGTGCTGCAAGAAGCGAGTAGAAAATACCGAGTGCAAGTGTCTGCCCGAGATGCTGTATCATGGGTGCAAAAGAGAATGAGAGCACTCCAAAGCCAACCATAGTGGTGAGACCTGAACCTGTAATTGCAGTGCCTATGCCGTGCACTGCAGTCTCAATCGACTCGCCCTGTCTGCGCCCGCGATCGCGCTCCTCCTTGTAGCGGGTAACGATAAACACGCCGTACTCGACTCCAAGCCCCAGGATCATTGAACTCAAAGATACTGTTGCGACAGAAAGTGGTATTCCGAGCCAGCCAAGAGTTCCCATCGTCCAGATAAGCCCGAGAGAGAGCGGAATGAAGACCAGAATCCCCCTGGTATAGGAGCGCTCCATCACAAATAGGAGCAGCAATATGATGGACGCTGCAATCAGGAGAGTGTTTCGAGCATCACTCTTCAAGAGGCTGAATATAGATACTCGGAGCACAGGACTCCCTGTGATGCCAAACTTCACACCAGGTGGCTTCGGGGTGTAATCGATCTTCTCGTGCACGATATCGATGAAACTCTGAATCTTCTCATCATCACTGCCAATCTCTGCCGAGATGTACATCAATGTCATTTTATAATCCTTGCTGAAAAATCTGTTGATCGCAGGACTCTCTTCAATCACACGCTCTACATCGGCGCCCGACACCCCGTCCATTCCGCGGAAAAAACTTGCAGGAGAAGTAACACTTTCAACCACACTCTCCTCACGAAGACTCTCATCAAGAAACAGAAGCGACTCGATCACACGGGGATCTCGAATATCCCGAACAGATCTCCTAGAGTCCACAGATTCGTCAAGCTGCACCGCAATAACAACCATATCCTGACTACCGAACTTATCAGCCACCCGGTCATTCAACTTGAAGATTGGATGCTCCCTCGGCATCTCAGACCGTATATCCGAGTTGATATACAAATCCTTGAGTCCAGAACCAAGCACGAGCGTCATCAGAACGACGACTATCAAGAGCTCGCGCGTGTACCTCTTCTGAAACCGTGCAAGAGCTATCAAGCCTCTCTCAAGCAGTGTTGGCATTTCATCCATCCATCAGAAAACTTATTATATCAAAGCGATACATCGTATATTAATTGCATATATTTAAAATTATGTGCGAAGAATTCGCAATAATAGGGTGTAATCATGCTGGATGAAGTTGATAAAAAAATCATACTATTGTTACAGGAAAACGGGAGGATCACAGATGTTGAACTTGCAAAAACAATCGGAGTCTCGCACGACACAGCAAAAAGAAGGCGTCGAAAACTTGAAGAAGAAGGATACTTCAAGATCCAGGCATTAATCGACCCCCGCAAGTTTGGATACAGGAGCGTCTTCCTGCTTGGAATAAAACCCGTACCCGGCACAGATATCAGGAAAACAGCAGAAAAACTCGCAAGACATCGTGATTTTGTCTTTGTAGCACTCTCATTAGGACCCACACACGCGATAATTGCAGTCTGCATGGCACAAGACCAACTAACCTTAAACCAGCTCACAGAGGAACTGCGCACCTGGAACGAGATCGCAGAGATCGATATGAACATCATCTACGAAGTACTGAAAGAAACATTCCACACAGTACCTGCAGACGACTTAAAATGAAAATCAATCGAAAAAGAGAAGTGTTATTCTTCCAATGGTTCAGGGTTGGTGACTCGTTATCGGTTCGGTGATCGTTGCACAAGGCTTGAAAAAGTGCTTTGATGGATTTGTTGCAGTGGATGAAATAAGCTTTGCTGTTGAAAAAGGTGAAATATTCGGTTTCTTGGGTCCTAACGGTGCTGGAAAGACAACTACCATGAATATGATCCAGTGCATCTCTCCTAAAACGAGTGGAACGCTTGAAGTGATGGGGATGGATGTTAACACCCACCAGCGTGAAATAAAAAAGAATTTAGGAGTTGTGCCACAGGAGAACAATCTTGACCCTGATTTCACAGTGTATGAAAACTTCCTCGCGTACTCGCGATATTTCAACATCCCGCGCGAGAGTGCTAAGAAAATAATAGATGAACTCTTAGATTTTGTTCAACTGACCGAGAAAAAAGACACACTGATTGAACCGCTCTCTGGCGGGATGAAACGGCGATTGATACTCACAAGAGCCCTCATCAACAAACCCAAGATATTGATTTTGGACGAGCCCACGGTAGGACTTGATCCACAGGCAAGACACCTCATTTGGGACAAAATTAAAAGCTTGAAATCACAGGGAGTGACGATCGTCCTCACCACCCATTATCTTGACGAAGCAGCACGACTCTGCGATAGACTTGTGATCATGGATTATGGCAAAATACTTGTGGATGGAACACCCAACGACATAGTGAAAGAGTATATTGGAACAGATATCGTGGAAGCCGAAAACAATCCCAGTGTGATAGCGTGCCTGAAAAAACGTGCTGCAAGATTTGAAGCTCTTGGAGAGACCTTGCAGATCTATACAAACAACCCCCAGGAAATAACCTCAGCACTCTTGAAAGAATGCCCTCTCAGACCGATAACTGCCCGTTCAGCCTCACTCGAAGACGTCTTCTTAAGACTTACAGGAAAAAAACTCAGGGAGTGAAAAATTTTTGTCCTACTTTAAACTCCCAAAACTCACCACATTCGTGTGGAAGGTATGGCTCCGAAACAGGGACGTCTTCATGAAAACCTACAAAGTGAACTTCCTCCCACCCTTCATCGAACCACTACTATACCTATTCGCTCTCGGATTCGGACTCGGCACATACATAGACACAATGGACGGCATATCCTACCCAAGATTCATAGCACCCGCACTAATATCCATCTCCATCATGAACTCAGCATTCTTCGAATGCACCTTCGGCTCATACGTACGCATGTACTATCAGAAAACCTTCGACGCCATAATCGCAACACCAGTAAGCATCGAAGAAGTGATAACAGGCGAACTCCTCTGGGGCGCAACAAAAAGCCTCATAAACGCAACAATCATGCTACCAGTGCTCACAGCCTTTAAACTAATAGAACTACCACACGCCCTACTGGTAATCCCCTTTGCCTTCATTGCAGGCTTCCTCTTCGCATCCATCGGCATGTGCTTCACAGCAATCTCCCCGAACATATCCACCCTAAACTACCCAACATTCCTATTCATAACACCAATGTTCCTCTTCAGCGGCACATTCTTCCCACTCCAACTACTCCCAGAACCCATACAATACTTCGCACTCATAGCACTGCCACTAACACACGTAGTCAGCATCATACGCGCCCTAACCCTCGCAAACCTGAGCAGCTTTCTACTTGTCAATCTTGCATGGATACTGACCGTTTCACTGATCCTATTCGTACTATCAGTAAACCTGATGAAGAAAAGACTAATCGTATAAACAAACAAATCAATTTTTAACAAATTTTGTGCCGTAGTATATCATTCCTTGTGCGCTTTCTTCACCTATTTTTCGGAATACTGATTGTACTCTCATTCCGATCTCTACCTCTTCTGGGTGGCATATTATCTGGCTCGTGAGTCTTGGTCCTTCGTCAAGCTCGACAATTCCGAGGACGTAGGGTGCCTGTGCCGTGATCTTCTCGGGAGGGTTTTGTATTATGGTGTAGGTTAGGAGTTTCCCCTCGCCTTTGAATTGGTGTGACTGGATTTTTCCTGTTCGCCTGCATTTGGGGCAGATTTTTCGTGGTGGGTAGTAATAGGTGTCGCATGTGGTGCAGTGTGTGCCCAGTAGGTTGTATCGATGCTTCAGTTTTCTCCAGAATCGTGGAACTGTCAACTAATCTCTCACCTCTGTAGTATGTGGATTATGGCTGTTCCGCCGGATCCGCCGACGTTGTGTGTGAGCCCGATCTCTGCGCCGTCCACTTGTCGTTTCCCCGCTTCTCCTCTGAGCTGTTCTGTGACTTCAACTGCTTGTTTTATTCCTGTTGCGCCAACTGGGTGGCCGCATGCTTTGAGTCCACCTGAGGTGTTGATTGGGATCTCTCCATCGATTGCTGTTAGACCTTCTTCTGTTGCTATTCCGCCCTCGCCTTTTTTGAAGAATCCGAGGTCTTCTATTGCAAGGATCTCTGCAATGGTGAAACAGTCGTGGACTTCTGCGAGATCAACGTCTCTTGG
>NJEL02000075.1 GCA_002254825.2 Methanosarcinales archaeon ex4572_44
TAGGTACTTCATCATTGTAGGACTCCTTTTTATCCTGCTCGAATTATATTATCTCTATTGGAGGGGTGATCTTCGGTGAACTTCGAAGAACCACTCCTATTGCTACTCGTAAGCCCGGTTCTGCTTGCAGGATTCTACCTCTTGCGGCGCGGGTTCAAGACGCGGGTCATAATAACCCGCCTCCTTGCAATCAGCCTCCTCGTGGCTGCACTGGCAGGACCCTTCACCATCACAAGCCACACAATACGAGATGATGCGCCGCAGGTGACCGTTATTGCTGACAAAACTGTAAGCTGTGACCTCTACGATCCGAGCGAGGGGGAAAGCCTCTATGAGTATCTGAAAGTTCGAACCCCGAGTCGGTATCGGGAGATAACAGGGATACGAACTGCTCTCGGCGATGAAATCTTAAAAAGCGGTGGCTCTGGCGAACACATCGTCCTTGTGAGCGATCTGAACAACAACCATGGAGTAGAGATCACAAATGCCATCGCCCTTGCACGGAGCCAGGGCGCACATGTATATGCTGTGGAACAGACTCCGATCCACACCGATACAGGAATCGAGATCGCAGGAGTTAAGAATATAATCGTTGGAAACGAGAACACGTACCACGCAATAATCAGACACGTTGGCGACGAGACGACCTACACCCTTCACGTTGAGGCAGACGGGAGAACCCTCTATAGTGAGACGATCACGCAAAGCGAAGAGAGAAAGGTGATACCACTGCCGTACACACCCCAGAGCGAAGGGAGTCACCGAATAACAGCAACCATTCGCCCCAGAGGCGAGGACAGATTCAAACTGAACAACGTATTCTACAAATCGGTCTTTGCAGCCCCAAAACCCATGATACTCTACGCGGGAGACGATTCGCCACTTGAAGACGTACTCGTTGAACTGTACCGCGTAGATACCAGCAGACTTTCGGGTGCTCGCTTCGAGGATTACCGAGCGGTTGTGATCGAGAACAAGGATGCAGAGACACTCGGGCCCCACACGGGTAAGCTGCGAGAGTATGTGGCAGGCGGCGGCGGACTCATGGTTATCGGAGGAGAGAAGGCATTTGACCGGGGCAGATACAACAATACCGAGGTTGAAGAGATACTCCCTGTGCTCTCAAAACCCTCCCGGTACGGAGGCGGGCGCAACATCGTAATCGTGATAGACGCATCAGGAAGTACAGATGCAATCATGTACGATGACATCAAGTTCATCGGACACATCGATGCACTTGCACAGAGCCTCGTCAACAACCGAAACATCGCAGCAAGCACCAAGATCGGAGTGGTGGCATTTGGATCAAGTGCAGAGAAGATCGATTTTCTCAGCGCAACCGCGGAGAACAAGCGAATACTGAACCAGAAAATAGCAGCCATAGGACCTGAAAGCGGCGCAGAACCAACAAACATGGACAAGGGAATCATAGAAGCACAGGAGATGCTGAAAGACTCGTCAGGCGAGAAAACCGTCGTCGTGCTATCTGATGGAAATATTAGAGAGAATGAATACGCAATTGAAACAGCTGCAATAGAACTCATAGACGAAGGGATAACGCTCCACTTAAGGCAGGTCGGAATCGGGCAGGAGACCTTCACAACAATGAGAGAGATAGCAGAAAGCGTAGGTGCAGACTATCAGTACATCGGAACCTCAAACCTAAACATCCAGTTCGAGCCAGTCCCTGAAGCACCAGAAGAAGAAAAAAAAGAAGAGGAAGCGCTGCGCCAGTTCGGGCTCACCATAACAGACGGCGAGCACTTTATAACAGAGTATCAGAACATCTCAGGTGATATCACTGGTTACAACGATGTTACAACTAAGCTCGGCGCCCGACGACTCGTTGCAACTGCCGCAGGTAAGCCAGTCTTGAGCGTATGGAGCCTCGGGCTTGGACGCACCGCAGCCCTCACAACCGACAACGGCAACAGGTGGGCAGGCATATTATACACCGCGCCAAACTCAAAGCTTATATCATACACTGTTAACTGGTTAATCGGCGACCCACGCCCGGCAGGCGACACCATAACAGCACCCGACATCTGGCTCGGAACACCCGGGAAAATAACGATTAAAACAACAGAAATCCCAGAAGCAACCTTCAACGGAGAACTTCTTAGCTTTTCAAAGCAGGGTGACGAGTACATAGCCACCGTAGAACCAGAAAGAGAAGGATTTCACACGATCGACGGATACGAACTCGCAGCAAACTATCCACTCGAATACCGAAAGATCGGATTCAACACTAATGTCAAAAATACGATAGAGGAACAGAACGGCACAGTCCAGAGTTGCAGCATTAAGCCAAGAGCTTTTGTATGTCTTATTTTATGGTGAGAGGCGTTTTCGGTCTCTTGGGAAGAGTACGGTGTTTCTAATGTTTTCTATATTGAGTAGTGTCATTAGTAGTCGTTCTAATCCGAGTCCCCATCCTGCGTGTGGTGGCATTCCGTATTTGAATGGTTGTAGGTAGGATTTGAAGTCTTCGGGTTCGAGTCCCTGTTCTTTTATTCGTTCTGTAAGTTGTTCGGTGTTGTGGATTCGCTGGGCGCCTGATGAGAGTTCTATGTTTCTGTGCATCAGGTCGAAGGCTTTGCTTATCTCTGGTTTGGTTTCTTGTGGCATGGCGTAGAATGGTTTTGTTTCTGTTGGCCAGTCTATTATGAAGTAGTGGTCTGTGTTCGTGGTTTCGTTGATGACTTCTGCGATGATTGTTTCTGCGGCTGTGGTCAGGTCTTCGCCCCAAACGAGCTCTTCTCCTCTTGTTGTTGCGATCTCGATTGCTTCGGTATATTTTAGTCGTTCGAATGGTGGTTCTGGAATTTTTGGTGTGGTTTTTAATTCTTTAAGGGTGTTTTTTGCTTGTGTGGAAATCTCGGTGTAGACGTGTGTGACGAGTCGTTCGAGTATTTGCATCGCCTGGTTGTGGTCTGTGAAGCTTGCTTCGATGTCGATTGACGTGACCTCGTTTAGGTGTTTGCGGGTGTCGTGTTCTTCTGCACGGAATATTGGACCTATCTCGAATACGCGGTCAAAACCCGCTGACATCAGCATTTGTTTAAATAGCTGGGGGCTCTGGTTCAGGAATGCTTCTCTCTCGAAGTATGTGATCGGGAAGAGTGCTGTCCCGCCTTCTGTTGCCGTTGCAACCACTTTTGGGGTTGTGACTTCGATGAAGCCTTCATTTGCCAGAAAGCTCCTTACGCTCTGGAGAACGTGGTGTCTGATCCTGAATATCGCCTGGACCTTTGGTCTTCGAAGGTCTATGAATCGTGAATCGAGTCTGGTTTCGAGGTCTGCGTCAACTTTTCCTGTGGTGTCCATCGGGAGCGGTGATGCAGCCTTACTCAACAGATTAATCTTCTCTGGTATGATCTCGTATCCACCCGGGGCTTTCTTCTCAAGTTTCACCTCGCCTGTGACCGTTACAACAGATTCTCGGCTGAGGCTTTTCACGGCACCGATGAGTTCTGCCGGGGTGGTTTTTTTGAACAGCGTTGCCTGTGCGATGCCTTCACGATCCCGTATCAATGCAAAGATTATTCCGCCAAGATCGCGTATTTCGTGCACCCAGCCTGCGATGGTGACATGTTCTGATCCCATCTCAGGTGTGATCTGGTTTGTGTAGTGTGTTCTCTCAGATTGCATTTGAGTACCTCAAATTCTTTCACTCAGGATTGTGGTCAATTAATATTAAATTAACCCGATCAACTATTCAATTCACAGGTCGCTGGAGTCTATATCTAATCTAATAATAACTTTATATCGTGCGCCTCAGAACTCATAGGGTTCATCATTTCTAAAATCTTCAGAGAACCTTTTTCATCATTGCTTGTATCTGGTACAATGGCATGGGATTATCATCGATAGATCCCCTATGTACTCGTATCTGTTGAACCCATGGAACCCTCCAATCAGACCACAGACGTCACCAAACGCGCGAGCAGCATCGAGGATGGTTTCAAGACCTGGGTGAGCACAGCCCGTCACCACCAGAAGACCGACCCGTGTCTCAATGACCAAAGCCTGTTCTTTTCCGCTCTTAAACTCGCCTGTTGTGTATATGTGCTCTGCAATACTCAGTGGTTTTGTCTCAACCCGCTTTGCTCTTCGGGCAATCTCTTCTTTTAAGCGTGGAGATGACGAATCTGGAAGGTGCACAACAACCTGCGGGTGTAGAATATGGGTGATGCCGCCCACGTGATCCCAGTGAGTATGAGAGATCACTATAACATCGATCTCTTCTCTCCCAACACCGAATCGCTTCAGATTGTGAAGTAGAATGTTGCCATCCCAACCAGCATCGAATAGCACCTTCTCTCTCGCAGTCTCGATAAGACAAGAAAAACCCCAACCGTTAAGAAAACCCTCATCAGCCTCGTTATCATAAACGATTCTCAACTTCATTTTCGTATCATCCCAAAGAGATTTGTTACAATTCTCAAGTCTCTTAAATTCATTCATCGATGATAGCTATTGCGCCATCACTATCCAGTGATTTGAAAACGCTTGTTATGTACTCTATCCCAATAAAAGGTTGGTATAGCCTCTTGCTATTATGGATCAGGGCTCATTTAGATAGGAGTATCTCCAAGCGAATTCGTTAGGGGTTGTTGGTGGGGCCGCTGAGATTCGAACTCAGGTCGCAAGACCCCCAGTCTTGCAGGATGGTCCAGGCTACCCTACGGCCCCAGCGAGGTAGGTCAGTACTAAGGAGCATTACATCTACTTTACTCTTTTGCAACGGGGATGGTTTCAGATCTCAGGTCTTCTTGTTTGCGGGGTTAAGTTTATTTTATGTAAGTGTAATCTTTACTCTGGCGGGATAGCCTGGGCAATTCGACGTTGCCTGTAACCCGAAACCGTCGATATGCGGGAGGCGAAACCAATGGAAGATATCCTGCTCTTCTGTACCAGCCCACAGGATAACGGTGAAGTTTCGTCCCGTGGGGGTGGTGTTGCTATGAGGGGGCGCTGGAGGGCGGTTTTTCATGGCTTAATCGTGGAAAATGGTTCAGGCCCGGAAGGGAGCAGACCAGCCGCGAACAACCATCGCTCATGGGGTTGCGGGATGGAGAAGTGCTGGATGTTGGTATTGTGGGCTGTGGCGCCATCGGGACGATACTTGCAAGATTTATAGCTGAGGACGCCCGGGGACTCAGACTCGTATCGGTCTTTGATAGGCACATCGATAGTTCGGAGAGGCTTACATCAAGCCTCACCCCGCAGCCCACGATAGAGGACGTGCCGCAGATGGCTGAGCATGTAGATATCATCGTTGAGTGTGCTTCAACATCGGCGGTTCCTGAAGTGGCAAGAACGGCACTCTCAAACGGATGTCAGGTTATGATAATGAGCGTTGGAGCCCTAACAGACCCCGAACTCAAAGATGAACTGGTGGAGCTTGCAGAGAAGCACGGTACCAGGATACATATTCCCTCGGGCGCAATAGTTGGAATTGACGGTCTCAAAGCGGCTGGAATCGTTGGAATAGACCAAGTAGTTTTAAAAACCAAAAAAAACCCAAAAAACCTTAAAGACGCACCATACACCAAAAAAAACAGAATTAATCTCAATTCTATCAATAAAGAAACTCTTATATTTGCAGGAACAGCAAGAGAAGCCACCACTGCCTTCCCTGCAAATATCAATGTTGCAGCCACCCTCAGCCTTGCAGGCATTGGATCTGAAAAAACCAGTGTGGAGATATACGCAGACCCATCTCTAACCAGAAACGTCCACGAGATCCTGGTTGAGGGAAGTTTCGGGACGTTCACGACAACAGTTGAAAACGTGCCATCCCCCAAGAATCCACGAACAAGCTACCTCGCAGCACTCTCAGCCATAGCAACCCTCAAAGAGATGACAGACCCACTACAGATAGGCACGTGAAATACAGATTCTGATGCTCATCTCGCTTAAGCAAATCTGGAATTCGT
>NJEL02000031.1 GCA_002254825.2 Methanosarcinales archaeon ex4572_44
ATAGCCTTGCGAACCGCTGCAGCCTCACGCACCACATCAAAACCACAGACCCTGGCAGTACCAGTCGTTGGGCGCGACATCGTGGAGAGCATATTGATGAGGGTGGTCTTCCCAGCACCATTTGGACCAAGCAAACCAAAGAGCTCCCCCTCACCAACAGCGATACTCACCCCATCCACCGCTACCAGACCATCGAACGACCTGGCAATACCATCAGTTACAATAGCATCCACACCTCTTCACTCCGTTCACTGCACTTCTCATCTACAATGCATAGGTTTAATAAGCCTTTCATGCAAAAGTTAAGATGACAGATGTGGCAGGAGATTTCACGCTTCGGAAATACAAAAACACCTCAGCACTCGCAATAATCCACGCCCACGCACCCTACGCAGTGATCCAATCCTTCATCGAAAAAACCGAGAGCCTAAAGCCAATCGACAGCGAAGGACAATACTTCCTCCACGAAATACCAATCGTTCGCGGCGGCGTGGGAACACCCGAACTGTCACAAAACACAGCCACGGCACTACGAGAACACCGAGGAGTAATCGTTTACAGCCACGGAACGTTCGCCACAGGCAAGATACTCGAAGAAGCCTTCGTCACCACCACACAGATCGAACACAGCTGCAAAATCAAATACTTCGTTGAACTCCAACAACAAAAAACGGTCTGACGACTTTGTCTTGGATTCACTTGTGTCGCGGGATTGAAATTGGAAAAATACATAAATAATAGGGATATAGGAGCTAAAGAAGATTGGAAGATTGAGGTTTATGAAAAAAAGATTTATTTGTATAGGTGGTGGTGTTGGTCCAATGGCAGGTGTTGAACTCCACAAAAAAATTATTGAAAACACTGTAACAGATGGTACCGATCAGGACCATTTAGAATTTTATCACTTTTCTCGTTCTCCCGATATTGGAGACAGAACAATATTTTTATTGGGTGAAAATATTGAAAACCCTGCAGTAGGGATGTTTCGTACAGCACAAGTAATGGGAAAAGCTGCTCAAGCTATTGATAGGAAACCAGTGTTAGGAATTCCGTGCAACACTTTCCATGCACCAATAATATTTAATACTTTTTTACAATTATTAAAACAAAATAATATAGATATGCAAGTTTTAAACATGATAGAAGAGACAGGTAAATTTATAGAAGTATCATTTTCAAATTTTAAAAAAATTGGCCTTATGTCAACAACTGGAACAAGAGCTGTCCGTGTTTACAATCAAGTGCTAGAACCGTTTGGTTTTGAGATTATTGAGGTTTCGGATCGAGTGCAGAGAGAATTACATGATTCTATTTACAACATAGAATGGGGCATTAAAGCAAAAAGTCCAGTAAGTGATAAGGCTCGTAATAATTTTTTAGAATTTGTTAGAATACTGGTGAATAAAGGGGCAGAAGCAATTGTTTTGGGTTGTACGGAAATACCACTAGCATTGCCAGAACAAAAGATTAACAATACTCCTCTAGTGGATCCAATGTTTGTACTGGCAAGAGCCTTAATTCGTGAAGTGGATAGGGAAAAATTAAAAGAATAAAACTCTCTTCGATACCCTAAACCTATTTATTACTATAAATATAAATAAATAATTTATCTATATAAATCGACTGTATGGCAGGAGATTGACATAAATACGAAATTTAGAGTTATTACTTAATTTTTATCCCAAATAGAGCAATCCGTGGTTATTTGGATAAAATAATGCTCCGCAGTTCTGCTGCAGCATCTTCAGGAGCCACGCTATTGATACAAATGCCTGTGTTCTCTTCAAAACCGGCAGAGACAGAAAGCCTGGGGAAGACTTTCACATGGAGATGATAACTCTCAACATCACACTGGAAAAAGACGTAATTGTAGGAAAAACCTCCAAAAAACTCACGCATAGAAGAGAGAATATCTCTTAAGATAGATGCAAATGAAAAAACGTGATTCAAACCTGTTAAATCAGAAAAATGCTTAATAGGTGCGATCCACACCTCGAATGGATACCGTGAAAAGTAAGGCGCAAACGCCACCCAACCATCACGCATCAGGATGAGACGTTCAGACCCAGCTTCGCACTTAATAATATTGCAGAAACGACACTCTTTGCCATCAACTTCCAGTGAAAAACGAGGTGGTATAAGGGGAAGAGCAACCAGTTGGGAATGGCTGTGAGCGATCGAAGCACCAGCAGAACTGCCATGATTCTTGAAGAGTGAGACGAACTCAACACCAGAAACACCCATGTAAAACTCGTACCTATCCTTGTACGCACCAACGAGCCGTGTGATCTCAGCATCTGAAAAAGACGACGGCTCATGATTATGTATTGGAGTTTCAACGATCACTTCATGAAAGCCAAAACCACGAGCATCGATACATCTGTTTTCCTAAATTTAGAGAAATCAGAGGGGCGAAAGCCACGCTGTGGTGCTATAATACAATACTCCTCAAGAAAATAATGCTTGCGTATCTCAGACATCAGCACACCAGAGTATTACAACTGAAGAACGAAGATCACTGTTCCTATATAGAGATACCGACGTGGCATTGAGCGATAGCTTTTTAGCAGATTATGCAGTACGCAAGAGATCGATTAGAATCATGAACCCCAAAATAGCGATGTTCCTCTTGATAATCTCTCTATCAATTCTTGTACCTGGTTGTGTCGATGAGAGAGAGGTAGAGACCAATAATACAACGAAACCGCCGATAAGCGTTGCCACAATGGACGATCTGATCCCAACAGACAACCTGCCGATAGGAATCACATACCTCGGAACTCATGAAATAACGATCGACTCCCCTGAGGCGAATGCCACAGAAGCAGTGTACAAGAACAGCGAAGGAATAGACTTCTACGTTCGGGTGATAAAAAGAGAGAGCAACAAAGCCGCAGAAGAGTTAATTGACGAATACAAGTCCCAATACAAGAATTACCCCTACGATCCCTTCGAAGAAGTGGCGTTGAACAACCACACCGCAACCCAAGTAAGAGACAAGTCCCTACAGGGTGGAACACGCGTCTCCACCTACACATACGTATGGAACAATGAAAACTACGTATTCATCACCACAAGCAACCTGGCTGATAACAATTCACCAACCTTCAAACTCGCAAAAGCAATCGGATACTAACCCTGTGGACTGTGGAAGTCATTTGATGCTGATAGATCGAGGTTAGGTGCGGGGGAAGGGATTCGAACCCTCGGACCTCTTCAGGAACAGGCCCTGAACCTGCCGCCGTTGGCCACTTGGCTACCCCCGCGCGTTGAATTATACTCTCGGTCTTTTCTGTGTTGTAAGATGAGTTATTATCCCGCCTCCCAGACTCGAACCGGGGACATCGCGGTATCTGCGCTTTTTGTGTGCACCTCGCAGAAGGGCACATAACATGACTACAGCCGCGCACTCTACCACTGAGTTAAGGCGGGTCTGCTGTGTTCAAATTCCATAGCCAGAATGGTATTTATCACTTTCGCAGCCCTTATGTGAAGGCGAAAGTGTTAAGTAAGCTGCATGCCGTAGCTGGTCGGTGGTGTGAAGGAACTATGTATCGAAAAGCTCTTTTCTTGGCCCTGCTGCTCATTTTTACACTTGGGTTGGGGTGTGTTGATGATGGATCGGTTGTTCTCATCGATGGTTCAAGCACTGTCTTTCCAATTACCGAGGCTGTTGCTGAAGAATTCCAGATTGTAAATCCTAGCGTTATGATCACAGCTGGTGTGAGTGGCACAGGTGGTGGGTTCAAGAAGTTCTGTGCTGGGGAGATTGACATCAATGGTGCTTCAAGGCCTATCAAAGAGAGCGAGATTACAGCGTGTGAGAAAAACGGGGTTGAATACATCGAGCTCATGGTAGCGTACGATGGTATCACGGTTGTGGTAAATCCTGATAACGACTTTGTCGATTACCTCACGGTTGAAGAGCTCGGAGAGATCTGGAAACCTGAGAGCAGAGTGGAAAAATGGAGTGATGTGCGACCAGGTTGGCCTGATAGAGAAATATTCCTTGCTGGTCCTGACACCGATTCTGGGACATTTGACTACTTTACAGAGACAATTATGGGTGAAAGCGGTGCAAGTCGTTCCGACTACACGAAAAGTTCTGATGACGATATGCTGGTACGAGCGGTTGCTGGCGAGAAAGATGCACTTGGGTACTTCGGATACGCATACTACGCTGAAAACCAGGACAAACTCAAGGCAGTTCCGATCGACGCGGGGGAAGGGCCCATGTATCCAACGCCAGAAACTATTGAAAAGAAGGAATACTCGCTCTCTCGACCTCTCTTTATCTATGTGAACACAGAGTCTCTGGAACGACCAGAAGTCTTTGCATTCGTCGAATACTATCTCCAAAACAGTGGATTTTTTGCTAAAGATGTTGGATATGTGTCACTTGCTAACGAGACAAAGAACGAAATGCTCGAACGACTGAAATAACACTAAAACTGATACGAAACAAATAAATAAGAGAAGTATTGTTATTGATTTGTTGATTGGCTGGCGGAATTTAATCTCATGTGCATTATACGAGTGGAGCGTCTTCAGAAGAGATTTAAGAGTATTGTTGCTGTTGATAACGTTAGTTTTGGTGTTGAAAAAGGAGAGATTTTCGGTTTCTTGGGTCCAAACGGTGCTGGGAAGACTACGACTATAAGAATGCTCACAGGATTACTCACTCCTGATTCAGGAGATGTCTTCATAGACGGGATTGATATGAGACAGAGTCCGATCATAGCTAAAATGAAGATGGGAGTTATCCCTGAGATGGGAAATGTGTATGTGGACTTAACTGCAAAGCAGAATATCATCTTGTCTGGCAAGTTCTATGGAATTTCAAGAGGAGAACTTGATAGGATAGCAGATGATCTTTTAGATAGATTTGAGCTTTCTGAGAGAAGAGACGATCTTGTGAAGAATTTTTCAAAGGGAATGAAACAGAGGGTTAATATTGCAAGTGCTATTGTTCACAGTCCTGAAATTCTATTTTTGGACGAACCTACCTCTGGACTGGATGTTCAGAGTCAACGGTTGATCAAAGATATTATTAAGGAAATGAACCAAACGGGAACAACCATATTTTTAACCACTCATAACATCGAAGAGGCTAATATATTATGCGATCGGGTGGGAATTATTAACAGAGGAAAAATAGCAGCTATTGACACTCCTGAAAGGTTGAAACGTGCCTTCGAAGAGACACAGTCAGTTGAAATCTCTTTTGATAAGCCGATTGACGGCAGCTTGATTGAAGAGAGTAAAATGGTGAGTCGAGTGGAAAAGCGAGGGGATAAGTGGAAATTATACACCGACAACCCGGATAAACTCGTGAAATATTTAGCCGAATTCGCCCAGGATCGCGATTTAGCATTTACGTCTATGGAGATATGTGGGGCAAGTCTGGAAGACGCATTTATGAAATTAACAGAGGTGAGAGAACGTGCAAGCTGAAAATCTAAACAGCCAATTCTTACGTGGGATAATGGTTGTAACCGAAAAAAATATCCAGATTTATTACACCAAGCCTCCAATTATAATATTCGGACTCTTGTTTCCACTCTTCATGTTCTTGGCTTTTTATCTTGGAAAAGAATTAGATTTTCAAATATTTTTCCCACGACTTTTAGCGATGTTTCTCTTCTTTATAGCTTCATCAGTAGGCCCACTGATCACGCCCTGGGAAAAACAAGCAGGAACTTACGAAAGACTGCTATCTTTCCCAGTTAACATCAATACAATTATTTTAGGAGACAGCGCAGCAGGAATGATCTTTGGCATCATGATAAATCTCGTCGTCTTGGCTGCAGGGCTAATATTTTTGAATTATAACTTAAATATTTTATTCTTAATAGCTGGCACACTCTTAGGCGCACTCTGCTTTTCTTCTCTTGGCGTGTTATTAGCATCCCCCTCGGTTCCCAACCCATCATATATCATGATGCTCTCCAGCCTTATCCGCTTCCCACTCATTTTCATAAGCGGAATTTTTATACCTATAGAAAACCTGCATGGGATCGGAAGAATATTGACCTACTTCTCACCCATCACCTACCTGGTTGACATATTCAACTATAGTTTCACAAGCCAGTCCCACATATCCATAATCATAGATTTCACAACACTATTAATATTCAGTCTAATATTTATATGTGGGGCAAACAAACTACATAAAAGGAATTTGATGAAAGGACTATGATTAGAAAAATAAACGTGGAATTGCGTGCTTTTACTGAGCGTTTTTTGTTTTAGGCCTATCTCCTCTACTTTCTTACTATTTGTATAATTATTCCAGCAGAGAAGATAATTACTCCAATCCAGAGCAGGTTTACTGTGGGAATCACTCGAAGTGTGAGCGGTACTCTGCTACCACCGAGTCCTTGGAATATTACGTACACGTCACCCGCAAATGGGTGAACGAGGTTGCGGTCGACGAGCGGGTAGGTTGCGCTTCCACCTTTTCCTGTTACGTATTCTGCGGATCCATCTCCTATTCGTAATCCGTCTTTGTATACTTCAAGGTGGGCCTGCTGGTAGCTTCCAGCATCACTGGTCTCTTCGATGCCTTCGATGCTTTTTGTGTCTGTGAAAATTAATAGGTCGAATGTTTTTCCCGTGGCGTTGCTGGTGAAGTTTGAGAAGAGCATGCCGCTTGCAGTGATCGTTGTTCCTTCTGGTATTTGGACTTCTTCGAGTGTTATCCATAGTTTTCCTGTGTTGTCGTCTATTTGGGCGTAGGTTATTGGGATCATGTGTGTTTCTACGCTGATGGTTTCGGTGATTCTGCCGCTGACTGTGACAGTTCTTCCATCGTACTCTGCAGGGTTTTCGTATATGGTAGCTATTCGTGTCCCAGGGTAGTCTTGTGTTTCATCGAGTCTACCCATCTCGATCTCTTTGAGTTTTATTCCGTAGCCATCCCCGATCTCCACGACTTCACCTCTGGCATGCAGCGGAATGCTGACTTGGTGTGTAGTGGTGAAGACTGTGCTCGTGATCGCTCCGATCAGTATCAGTCCAACTGCAAGGTGTATCAGTGTTGTTCCAGTGATTGCAAGTTTTGCCTGGGTCTTTCTGGTTCTTTTTATCCGTTGTGAAAATCGTGCTACACCGATTAATGAGTATATCAGTGGTGGAAATAGTGAAACGAGCGATATTGATCCGATGAACCTGTATAATTGTGATTCTGCTCTGAAAAATGGGTTTGCATGGTCCAATACATAGAAGTCAGGAGTTCTAAAAAATGCTGCGATCACTGTTCCGAGAGCAAACATCGCTAAAATTTTTGTCTGTTTCTCTCTTTCCTCGCGCTGATACTGGAGGCAGAAGCCGAGAACAAGCAACAAGACCAGTGTGACAGGATAGCCCAATGCATTGAAGAAAAATTTTGGGTCAGAGGTGATACTCACCTCAACACCCCTCAGCAAGTTGAGAACGACAGGGAATGTTATGCCCCAGAACGATATAAAAGCAAGCACCACGAATATAACGACCGTGATGTAAAAAATATTGGATCTATTCACAAAATTGTGGGATGGTGTATGTGCTGGCAGTTCAAGATATCTCTTCAACCCGAGAACTGATAAAATCCCGAGGGATGCAACCAGCAATACAAGCAGGAATGTTCCTGTTGGCGCTTCACCGAAGGCATGAACCGAGTTGAATAGACCGCTCCTAGTAACCATCGCAGCATAGACCACGAGTACAAAAGTGAGGGCTGCAAGAACAGGAGCAGCAACTCTGGATTTATTCCTATCACTCTTATGCATTGATAACGCGTGAAGAAAGCCTGTCAGAGTGAGCCATGGTATCAATGATGAGGTCTCCACAGGATCCCAGCTCCAGAACCCACCCCACCCAAGGACAAGGTACGCCCATACACCACCGAGGGCTATCCCAAGTGTTAGGAAAAGCCAGCAGAACCTCGCCCACTGATCCACAAAACCAGTCCACTCATCATCTCGGGTGATAAGGTATACAATGGCTGATGCAAAGAGTACCCCGGCAAGAGCATAAGCGATGAAGACAACTGGTGGGTGAACAACCATCCATGGATTAACCAGAAGCTGGTTCATCCCACTCCCATCAAGCGGAACAAAGGTGCGCGGTAGACTGGGCTCGGCAGCATATATCAGTTCAAACGGGGAGTCCACAATCGTCAAGAGCACAAAGTAGGTTGCGATTATGAGCGATACTATCTGAACCTTCCTAATGAATCCTGAAACCAAACGATAGCGCTCACCCACCCAGAGCACAACTATAAATGCAAACCATGTCCAGAGTAGATACGTGCCAGCCTGACCTGCCCAAACACCAGAAATCTTATACAGGAATGGTAAATCCCTGCTGCTGAACTCCCAGACATAGATATAGGTGTAATCAGGGGCAAGAAAATAATAGGCCAGAAGCAATACATTGATTGTTAAAAGCAGAGTCGGGATGCGTATCAACCAGGGCAGGACACCCATGCAGAGATCGCTACCCCGTACCTCTCTCACAACGAGTCCGATGATCGCTACCAGACCGAGGACACCCACTATATACAGGATGAGATTCCCTGGCGTCAGGTTTTCTAAGACCATGCATCAGGTCTCCATTGCACTTACGTTGTGAAGGATCGGGATAAGCATATCGGGTGGCACAGAACCAACCCACCTGTTGAGTACATTCCCATCGCTGTCAACTATGAGAGTTGTAGGGATACTCCGCACCCCATACATCGAAGCGATCCCATCTTGATCATTATCAACATCAATTGTAAGCGGGATGATAAATCCTTCTTCAAGAGTCTTCACCACAACAGGATCTGAGAAAGTTTCATGACTATACTTCTCACAAGCCGAGCACCAAACAGCCCAGAAGCAGATCATCACAGGCTTTCCAGACTCCCTCGACAGATTGAGAGCCCCATCATAAGAGGTTAACCACTCCACACCAGACTCGTTCAAAACTTCGTTTTCATTCACACAACCAGGTGCAAGAATCGAGAAAGAAGCGACCAGCAATACCAAAACTACTGAGCCTATCAGTTTTTCCTGTCTCATTGTAAGCAACCACCCTCGTCCAACGCACGACTGGTATTTAGATTCTTCTATCGTATAAAAATAAATAGTAAGTTCAATCGTTCATAGGTACTTTGAAATCGTTTTTTCTATAGTTGCTTTGGGTACCACGCCCACTATGTGATCGACAAGCTCTCCCTTCTTGAAGAATAACAGGGTAGGTATCGCCATCAGCCGATGCTTCATCGATGTTCTGGGATTTTCATCCACGTTGAGCTTGCCAACAAGAGCCCTGCCCTCGTACTCTTCTGACAGCTCATGTATTATCGGAGTGAGCATTTTACAAGGCCCACACCACTCTGCCCAACAATCAACAACCACAAGAGAGTTTTTTTCAAGAATCTCATCTATATTGGAATCACTTAACTGAACTGGAGATGACATAATCTTACCTCGTCCCACGAGTATTTGTCCAAGTGATATAAAACGGTTGTGTTCAGCCAGATCCCACAGATCCACAGCAGGGAATAGAAATCAGATCAAAATTCTACCACTCTTATGTTGTTTCCTCAAAAGAGTTCTATCTCTTTTCGTGGTTTGTTCAGGAAATCGAGTTTTGTTGGTGTCCCTATCAGTTTGTACATATCTTCTCCAGGCGTGAGGTTGAGCAGGCTTGGATCGGTCGGTTTGACTCTTCGAAGCTCTGGTATTTTCGTGTATTTCTCGTTTTTGAGAATGGTGCTGTCTTTTAGGAAATAGTATGCTCCTCCCCGCCTCTCTCTAATTGGCTCGTATATTGATGCGAATTCTGATGATACCCAGTTGCTCATTTTAAGCCTGCTTTTTGACATGTTAATGGTTATATGCCCGTAATTGGGTGGTATTACCACTATATTTCCTATAGTTGCGTGAATCAGTACCACGTCTTCTATAATTCCGTTTTCTAGTTTTTGGAGTAAGTATTCCGCTTCTCCTTCCAATACCTGGTACACTTCTGTGTACGAGAGTTTCTCCCCTGGTACCATTGGGTGGTAGTGCCCCGCGGTTTTAACGTACTCTTCTCCGAGCATGCGGGGCGGTATAATCGTGATGTCGTATCGCAGGTGGTGTTTTTC
>NJEL02000076.1 GCA_002254825.2 Methanosarcinales archaeon ex4572_44
TCTGTTAAAATCAAAAGTGGGGAAGATTATGGATACTATTGAAGTGATAGGGATTATATTAGTTTTTTTGGTTTAATTTATATTACTCTTCGCGGGTTTGGTATACTTTCAGACGAGAGTGCCACGCTTGAAACACAAATTCTTAAAGTGAAAGGCGGTACTGGTTTAATTCTGATTGCACTCGGAATTTTTATTTTATTTGGAGGGAATTTTTTGACAGTGGAACCTCTTCCTCCACCCACACCCGCACCTACAATAACACCTATAATAACACCTACACCTTCGCCAACATCAACACCAACGCCCAAACCAACAATCGTGCGTGAATGGGATACCAATTATGACGGTGTTGCTGATATATGGTTATAATACTTAAACCACCTACTTCCTACAGTTAAGGAGGGAAAAATGGGTAGAGACAACAGGAATAGAAGCTGAAACTGTTGTGGATACTCCCAAATTTAGGGGCTGTCTCACAATTCAAAATCCAAATAAAAAGAAGAACAAGTATGGTTTTATATCGAAAAATGAGTATCCAATTTTGCAAAATATCCAATTATGAAACAAAGTGCAAGCGGATGCAATAAGTGAAAAGGAAAAACCTCTCGAAAGATTTATGTATTTTGTAAGACTGATCTTACGTTGTGATGGGTATGATTGATATCGCAGTAACGAAGCTCAGCTCAAAGGGGCAGGTAGTAATTCCTTTAGGAGATCAGTTAATCCTGAAAAAAGCAAGTGATTTGGGTAAAAATTTTGAAGAGGATCTTACTTTTGCAAAGAGAACAGAGGACGCTCTGAAAAGATATGAAAAAGGACTCTATAAAGAGATGAACGCCAGAGACTTTGCTGCCGAAATTGAAGAATGGTAACTGTTGCTATGACCCTTCATTTGAAAAGAAGGTTCGGAAGATTAAGGATCAGCGATTAAAGTTGAAAGTCAAAAAGGAGATTCTTAAAATTATAGATTCTCAAGAAAATCCTATCTTCGGTCGGATTTACTTGGAGTACAGGAACGTTTATACTTTCCTATACATCCAGAAACTGGTAAACCTATGAGATACGGCAGAAAAGGCACCAGAGAAGTTTATATTCCACCTTTTAGGTTGTCTTATTTGTACATAAAAAATGATGAAAAAATAGTTTTCTTGGATTTATACCATAAGGATGAACAATAGCATCTCATCATCTCTTTTGCTTTTATCTGATCTTGCAGAGTTCGTATAGTGTCTCCATTGCCTTCTTGTCTTCTGGTCTTCCGCATATCTTCACGATTCGGTTGTAATAGTTTATCTGGTTCAGGTGTTTTTGGTTGTGGTTGAGTACGTAGCGTGTGGCATGGATGGTTGCTTCGATCACTGCGTTTCTCCCACGGTTTATCGCATGGGTCTTCTCTTTTCTGACTGCGTGTGTGAGTGGTTGTAGTGTGTAGGTTGTGGGTGTTCTGGCTGGGTCTTTTTTTTCTACTTCTAAAAGTATCCATGCGTCGCTGTTTTTCAGTATTGGGTATTTTTTTTCTTGGTATTCGATTTTGGTGTATTCTTTTTGGTCTGGTTTTGAGAGGGCGCTTGTTACTAGGAGTAGGGGGTCGTGTGTGATGTTTGCTGTTAGGTGTTGGGTGCGTTTGAGGTTCTCTTGGGTCTGGTTTGGGTAGAGGTGTATCTGTAGTTTGTTTCCTTCTTTGTGTAGTCCTATTGGTGCTGCGTTTGCTGTGTTGTCCGGGTTTGTTGTGACTGCTATTATTTCGTTTATTCCGTCTGAGAGTCCGGGTGTTTTGGTTTTGGTTGTCAGTATCGGTAGCCTCCGAGTAGTAGTAGGAATAGTCCTGCTATTATTATGTCTGCGGTGGAACCAGGGTTTATCTTTTCTGATAACAGGTGGGTGTCGAATTTTTTGATTTCTGGTAGTGTATTGGCGTATCCCTCTTTTTTGATCTGGTTTATGATGTTTGCTGCTTGTTTTGATGTTTGTATTGCTGTTTTTCTGTTGTGTTTTGTCTGGATGAATGTGTCTGGTTCTGTTTTCAGTATTTCTAAGTAGGTTTGTACGATTGCTTCGTTTATGTCTGCATTCTGGTTTTTGGTGTGGTTTACCAGTAGTTTATGCGCCTCTCGTGTCAGCGGAAATCTGTGCGTCCATTCTCTTGCGATTTCGTCGTAGGTTTCTGCTATCTGCATGAGTTGGTATAGTGTCTTCTTTTCTCGGTGTATTTCTATTGTGGCGTTCTGGTCGTGGAGGCTCAGTTTGCTGACTTTGGGGACGTTCACGTCTGCTTCTTTGAATGCCTGGTAGAAGTGGATTGCATCTTCTGTGGTGGTCTTTTTCACGATTTCATGAGCTTTTACAGTGTTTCCCTCTGCCATTGCGAGTGGTAGTAGAAGGATGAGTGCGCCGAAGTGAGTGTTTCCTCCGTGTTGCCACTTGTTGCTTTCTGCTACTGCGTCGTGTAAGAGGTTTCCAAGGTTTTTTCTCTTTCTTGCTGCTTCTGCAAAGTGTGGGTATGTTGCGATGGCTGATGCAAGGAAGTGTTCGTATCGTGTGTCTGGGTAGTTGTGTTCTCTGTCGATGTTCCCTGGTTTTGGTGTAGTTCTGTGTACTCTGTGTGTGAGAGGTCTATTGTGTCGAGCACGCTGTCGCGTAAGAAACAGGGCTTGCTTGCTTTGCAGCACCATGCCATGCTCCCAAAACACGTGCCGTCGCCGTACTGGAGTGGCGTGCCGTTCACAAAGTTGATCTTGAACTCTGCAAATTGTCTTGGTGTCATGCCCACTTTCTTGAGAGCGGTGTGTACTGCACAGTGTTTTACTGGTAGACAGCAGAAGGTGAGGGCACGCAGGTCTCCGCCGCCACAGAGGTGTTTTGGCACATTGTACCAGCCGGTCTGTCTCTGGAGTGCTGTTGTTGCGATTGCAAGCTCGTTCAAGAGTTCTGGGTTTTCAAGCACCCCTCTTGCCACAGATATCATGTCCGCGCCACGTCCGTACATCTCTTTTGCAGCCTCGAAATCGCGAATTGAGTTGTTTCCGATCAGGAAAAGGTTTGTTACGTCCCTGACATCGCGCAGCGCTCTGAGGTCAGCGCCATGAGTTCCCATTGCATCGAAATGTAGAATGTCTGCACCTGCAGCTTCTATCATACGCGCAAGTTGGGTGTTTTCCACCACATTGGCGCGTATTTTGACCGATAAGACTACGCCAGTTCTTTTTATTCTCTGAATCAGGTTTTTGAGTTTATCCGAGTCGTTTATGAGCTCTTCTCCAGCTTCAAGGTCTGTTATCTCTGGTTGCCTGCAGTGTGCATCGAGTTCGAGTATCGCGTTGTGCTTTCGCGCGAGGAGTGCTGCTTGCATGTAATCTTCTGTAGAGACGGCACGCACATTCACTGCGATCACACTGTCCAGATCTCCCAGTTTCTCAAGCTCCGATTCCAGAAGCTCCATCGGATCTTCTGTTATGAACTCCTTACGCCCCCGTTCACTCATTCGTTTAGCAGCTTCATTGGTCTCAAAATCGAGATTATACGCACCGATCACTATCAGGCCGGCTGCCTGGGCGGTCTTTTTTGCAAATTCCGCGTCTGTGATTCCAGCCATTGGGGCAAGTGCGACAGGGTTCTTAAAACTTGCATATCCGACGGTTAGATCAAAGAGTTGATGGTCTGTCATTGTTATCCCTCATTTTGGAGCATCATTTCCCTATATCAGTCAGAGTATTTACCTGGAAAAAGGGTTCTATCTCAGGACTACTGCTTCCATTGAGTACCCTTTCACGCATCTGGACGGTTCTTCTTTGAGCCGTTGAATACCATCTTTGACTCGACAAGGGCTGTTGTTGGAGCTGGTATCACTTCGACAGCATACACACCAGTGTCGTGCACTGCACACGCATGGACCTGCCCGTTCCTGACGCCTGTAATCTTGTACTTGTTCCCGGGTTCCAGGTTGTTGCACGTGTTTTTCAGTTTGCAGTCTCCACAGTCGGGGGTTGGTCCGTAAAAGATGAACTCGTTCCCTATTTTTGCAAGCCGTGTTCCGATTAGGGTTATTGTGGAATTCAAATTTGCCATCTATAATCTCACCTCAGAAAGATATAAAATATTTAACAATTATAATTATATCACTTCAAGTGATTTCAACACACCACAAACAATGACTCATCACATAAAGAGATTGTTGTTCCGACCAAACCCAGAAAGAGAGACAACCCCGAAAAAACTAAAACACCCGGCAACTCCACATCATAACTCCTATTCTCATCACACGCCTTAACCCTGATAATGACCTTCGTACTACTACACCGCGTACTGATATCCTCCTTCTCCACATCAACCAACTCCACCATCACATGCACCTGCGACTCAGACTCCACCACATCCACAAAAGGCTCGACAACATCAGAACTGCCAGGCGAAAAACCGAACTCACGAACCTCTGGCTTATCACCACCACCCTGAGTAATACTGAACCCATAAATCGACGGCTTGAACATATCCGAATCAATATCCATATCCTCAACCATCTGCTCAACCATATCTTCAATCCGCTGCATAATTTCATCAAACGGCGTTCTCTTCTCAGACATACTCAAACACACAACTACGCTCTCACTATATTTAGATTCTTCCCAACACAAACGCTTGAAAAAATCACAAATCCTTCCTCAAGTTGTTGATAGTTTCTTCAGAGTGAGAGATTTGACAACCTCGAATAATCGAAATCTTTATGTGTGCGGGAATTATGGTATGTTTTGGTCTTCACTGCTGTTATGGCTTTCGGGTCTCTTCAGATGAAGCTTGATCCTTCGTTTGACGGTATGATGCCAGATGATCTGGAGGTTATCAGGATGCAAGATGTTATTTCAACGGAGTTTGGGTCGACGGATACCATGCTCGTTCTGGTGGAGCTTGATCCGTCGAAACAACCTTCCCAACCATAAGACGCTATACACACCAAACAAGTCTTAAAGGTTTTTATGACTCGCAGAATCGTTTCGCATTTGCCAATCGATCAAGAATAGACACCCTGATTGTGTCAAAAAGATTTGATCGTGTATCAAATCTGATTCTGACGTAGGATATCTGCCGAGATTTTATAACCCGGCCCCAATAATCTCAGATGATTTTAAGACGAAAACAGTCAAGTACCAAGTACTTGACCAAACAAGTCAAAACGACCCTTAACCCCTGGTTTTTCCAAATACATTTTCTTGATATTTCAGTAGAGCAAAGTGTCAAAGTTAGGTTAAGAAGAATTTTTCTGCTCTTGTCCCGCGAAGTGCTGTTTGGGGAATTGTTTATTTAGTATAGGTTGAATAGCTGTTGTTTGTCATGGTTTAGTGGTGTTCTGTTTTGATCTGTTTGGTTTGCCCTGGCATGTCTTTGTCTGTTTGATTTGGTTTTGGTGATTTGTTTGGAGGAGTTTGAAGCTCGTAGGAAGTATGAGTTTAAGAAACAGCTTGAGGCTTTGCGGGAAAAGCGTGGCAGGGGCACTGAGTTGATCTCGCTCTATATTCCGCATGATAAGCAGCTCTCTGATGTTACATCCCAGTTGAAGGAGGAGTATGGGCAAGCTTCGAATATTAAATCGCGGTTGACGCGTACGAACGTGTTGAGTGCCCTTGATTCACTACTATCGAGGCTCAGGTACATGAAGGGGGCGCCTGAGAATGGTGTTGTTATATTCACTGGTGCAGTTGATGTTGGCGCTGACAAGACGGATATGCAGACTGTGATAATTGAGCCTCCTGAGCCTCTTCCATTGTATAAGTATCATTGTGATTCAGATTTCTTTTTGGAACCTCTTGAGGAGATGTTGACGGATAAGAAGACTTTTGGATTGATTGTGCTTGATAGGCGGGAGGCAACGATCGGTCTCTTGCAGGGTACGCATATTGAGTCGTTGAGGCATCTCACGTCAGCAGTTCCTGGTAAGCAGCGGAAGGGTGGGCAGAGTTCACGACGGTTCCAGCAATTGCGATTGATAGCCATAAATGAGTTTTATACTCGTATTGGTGAGCGTGCAGATGAGGTTTTTCTCCCGATCGAACGAAAGGATCTTGAAGGGATTATAATTGGCGGGCCGTCACCCACGAAGGAAGAGTTCAGGGAGGGCGAGTATCTCCACCATGAGATGCAGCAGAAGATACTTGGCTTGGTTGACACTTCGTATACCGACGAGTCTGGGTTGTATGAGCTTGTTGAGAATGCAGGGGATATTCTCGAAGGGCTTGACATAATGAGAGAGAAGGGGTATATGCAGCGCTTCATGAAGGAGCTTGTTAAGGATAAAGGGAGGGCGTCGTACGGTGTAGACCAGGTGAAGGGAAATCTTGGGATGGGTGCGGTTGAGACTCTGCTCTTATCAGAGGGGTTGAGGAAGGTCAGGGTATCTGTGGTCTGTTCGAGTTGTGGTCGTGAAGAGAGTATAATCATCGTGAAAAGGCCTGGTGAGGATATTGATACATTGGTCTGCAGGGGTTGTGGTGAAACTGTGAATGTGAAGGAAGTGGTTGATGTTGTGGAAGAGTTATCAGAGATTGCAGATCAGATGAACACGGAAGTTGTTTTCATTTCTACAGATTTTGAAGAAGGCGATCAATTGTTGAATGCATTCGGGGGAGTTGCTGGAATATTACGATATTACACAGGCATATAACTGATGAACTCGAGATTTGCTGTCAAGCCAGAGATACGTTTGCTCGGGGTGGATGATTCGTTCCTATCGAGAAAAGAGGTGCTTGTGGTCGGAACTGTCTTCAGAGGCGGGGAGTGGCTGGACGGTGTGGTGCGCACAACGATCACGAGGGACGGGATGAATGCTACAGAGCGGCTGG
>NJEL02000032.1:0-4535 GCA_002254825.2 Methanosarcinales archaeon ex4572_44
TTATACTTACTCACTCAAGTTCTTAGTATAACTCACTTTCAAGTATATTGTATCGTTTGGATGATTTTTGGGGAAACAAAAAAGTTTTTTTAGGATAAAAATAGTTTGATAATGTTGTATATGTGTTTTTACGTGAGTAGGTTGCTTGATAGTATCTTTACGGCTATTATTAGTAGAAATATTCCAAGTGCCTGTTGGAGTGGTCTTGGGTCCAGTTTGTGTGCAAGTCTCACACCGAGCTTTGCGGTAACTGTGCTCGCTGTGACGAGTGTTAGCGTGAGGTAGAGGTTGACGTAGCCGAAGGAGTAAGGCGGGAGGTTTGGTAAATTCCCTCCGTTGAAGATGTAGGAGAGTGCACCTGATGCTGCGGTAAAGACCATCATTGAGGCAGTGATTCCGACTGTCCTGTGCATCGGGTATTTCAAGAATAGAACCAGTATCGTTGTGGAGAGAATTGCACCACCCGTGCCTATGACCGCAGAGACAGAACCAACGATTAAACCGACACCGACCAAAACAAGATTGCCACCCAACATACTTGCTGGGTCATGTCCATCGTTCACTGGACGCAGCAAGAGATAGGATATGAATAAGAGTAGGATTCCGAACCCGATCTGCAGTATCTTTCCTGATAGCAGGTGTGCTGCATATCCTCCGATCTGAGCACCTGTGATGCTCCCTAATGCGAGTAGGAGGACGGTCTCCTTTGAGATCATAACTCGTTTCCTGTGGGCTGTTGAGCTCGAAAGGGCGGTTCCAGTGCCGACTGCGAGGCTGGTTCCAAAGACTACGTGTGTTAATACTTGATCATCGATGCCGCAACCTGAGAGCAGCCAGAGTAGAGTTGGGATGAGGATCACACCTCCGCCGATGCCGAGGAGTCCTGAGAGAAAGCCGACAACGCTACCGGTCAACAACAGATATAAAACCATCTCAGGAGAGATAAAATTCATGAAACCACATGTCCATGGGGTACAATATTATATACCTGCATGCTCCAGTAAATCAGACTATATCACGCTTTTATAGGCGTTACACATGTCTTTAGCAACTTGTTTCCAGTTATAGGTATGTTTAATTCGTTCTTTACCTGTTATGCCCAGGAGACTTGTCTTTGCGAGATCGCCGAGTGCGTAATTGATGCACCATGCGATGGACTCGGGTCTCTTGTACGCCAAGATTCCATCCTTGAAATTCTCGATCAGTTGAACAGCATCAGTGCCGATCACAGGTTTCTCGGCATCCCATGCCTCGAGTACCACTATTCCGAAGGGCTCGTTCCGACTCGGGACCACAACGAGGTCAGAGGCGTTCAGCCATGTGCAGAACAGGTCATCTGGCGCATATCCAAGAAAGTGACATGCATGGGTCACACCATTTTTTTCTGCAAGCCACTGACAGTGAGCACGCATCTCGCCCTCACCGATAAAGATGAAATGTGTCTCTGGGTGCTGAGCCAGTACTGCTGGGACAGCTTCAACCAGCAGGTCAACACCCTTTTGATAGCTCATCCTACCTATGAAGAGTGCCACGGGTGAAGTTGCAGGGATTCCGAGCGTGCCTTTCACTGCCACCGGGTCAACATCCTTCTTTACTTTGTCTGGGAATATTCCATTCGGGATAATTGTAATCTTCGATTCTGGCACATGGTAGATGCTCTGAACCTCGTCTTTCAAGTGTTGCGAGGTTGCAATCACCTTTCTTGATTCATAGCCACCTGACCACTCCCAGTGCTCAATCTCACGTGCCTCTGGCCACTCTGCGTGTTTGTTACCATTTCGACCCCACTCAGTACTGTGGTAGGTGAGCACGTACTCCCGATCATTATAAATCTTGAGGCGATTCAATGCTCTCACAGGATGCCAGTCGTGACCATGAAGTACATCAAACCTGCCGAATAACGCCTCCACAGCAAAGAATCGATCATACATGGCATTGCACATATGCTCCATCTGATCCGTGATCCTACCCCATTGGTCATGGCTAACCCGCTGATAGTGCACACCATTTATCTCATCGTACGATGAATGCTCACCCATCCTAGTGAAAACATGAACTTCATGTCCAGCTTCTGCAAGCGACTCTGATAACTCAGAGACGTGAGGCGCCACACCCCCAACTCTTATAGCATGCAGGCTTTCCCAAGAAAACATCCCAATTCTCAACGACTCCATACCACCTTATACGAACTAATGAGATATAAAAACATATCAGATCTTAACACTCGTCGCTTCTCTCTCGATCTATAGGAAAGTATAAAATAGGGAAATCATAAGTAGGGAATCAAAAGATTTTTCATTCACACAGAATATTCTTGATAATCATTCCGACAAGGAAGTCCTGTTGCAAGCCACATTCGCCTCTTCGAAGGTTCAAAGATCACCGAGCTTACAGTGCTGATATCACCATGGCGACAGATAGTGAGATTACCCGGATTGCCATCATGGTCTCGTGCAAAGGATTTCAATGTTTCAAAATCATATCTATCGGTATGTGAGAACAATTCTTGTATGCGCTCCAATCGCGCCTTGCTTGATTCAATATCATCGGTAGGGCTCAGAGGCGTGAGCTTGCCATCAGTATAATGGTTTGTTGAAAAAAGGTGTTGTTTTTCTGGGTGTATCACTGCACATTGCTCAGCAGAACACTCAACTACATAAAAACCACCCACCGCATCGAGAAACATGGCATTTCCACCAGTGGTTCGAGGTGCCTTGAGCAAGCAATCAACAGCTTGCTCTGCTGTGGAGCAAGTGTTGAGAATGGTGCGTCCCAAAAAGGGCTTTGGTACGCCATACTTCACCTTCTTTGAAGATACAGTGGTTCCAGAAAAGACCAAACCATCCTGGTTCATACCCATCATGCCGAGCATCCCGGCAAGAGCTTGCAACCTAATACGCAGCCCATCATCCGATACTATACGAACTAGGTGCAAGAGATCTGCATACTCTGCTGCCAAGTCAAGATTCTGCACAGCAATAACACCACCATCAGCAACAGAACCCCATACGGTACAATAATGAGCCTCTTTCGTTCCAGCAATCCGAGGTATCTCAAAGATACAGTTCAAAGACAATATCTCCTCATAGTCTTTATCAGCGCCATCGGCCAAGCCCCGAACCTCCTCAAGTAACACTGGAGAATACTCTTTCACATACTCTTCCAATCTGCCGGAAATCTCAAAAGCGGCCTCCTTATTGATCCTCAAGGATTCCAACTTTGAGAAAAAAATATCAATGAACTTCCAAACATACTCCCTCGCCTGCACACCATAACCATAACCAATCTCATAACGGGACCCAGAAAGCTCCAATGTCTTCATCAAAAACACCTCCAATTAACTCAAACATTACACTTCCAAAACACCCATATATAAAAATGTCCCCTAACAGGCTTTGGGAACAAAATTTTAAAGCCAATCCTACAGATAATAACATAAACTCTCTCCCCTATACCTCTTCGGAACGTCCACTTTTGCTGATGAAGTTAGCATAATTACCGAAAGGCGTTATCTTCTTTTCGAGCACGATCTCTACTATATTCCCCATGAAGATCACGAGACGGGTGGCAGAGGAACTTCTTGAACTCTCCAAAACTATCCCTCTTTGGCGTTGGGGTCATCGACCTTTAAATGTCGAACATTATATCGAAAACTCTTGCCTGCAATTGAGACAATCCAGACTGAAGACCTCACATGATCGAACCCCTATCGGATAGAATGAATTCAGGAAGGATTATATTGTGTTACGTTGGATAGATTGGTAGCATGTCTATGTTATCGAGAGCAGAACTTCTGGAGATGGTGGATGGGTCGCCCCCGCTTGTGGAGGGGATTTATGATCGTGGAGTTCAGGTGCAGCCGAATGGTGTGGAGCTTACACTCCAGCGAGTAGAGCGTTTTATAGAGAGAGGTGCTGTGGCGTATGATAATAGTGATCGAGTCATCTCGTCAAGCGAGCCGATTGGTTTTGACGGTGAAGGCTGGGTGCACCTCGAACATGGGGTGTATAAAGTGATCTTCAATGAAGTTGTGAACATCCCGCTTGATGTGGCAGCTATTGCACGACCTCGTTCCACCCTGACGCGTTGTGGTGTCACTGTTGAGACTGGAGCGTGGGATGCCGGGTACAGTGGTCGAAGTGAGAGCATGCTTGTGGTCTATAACCAGTATGGTTTTAGAGTCAGGAGAAACGCTCGGCTTATCCAGCTACTCTTTTTTCACCTGACAAAAACTGTTGATGCAGGATACAATGGCATATATCAGGGGGAGAATCAATGAATAACGATGATGGTGTTATTTTTTCTCATATCAAGGATGATCATGTGCACATGGTCGATATAAGTGAGAAGAGTGAGGTGTTTCGAACTGCTACAGCGATCGGAACGATCAGGCTGCATAAAAAGACAGTCGATGCAATAAGAGCAGAGCGGGTGGCTAAGGGAAACGTGCTTGCAACTGCGCGGATTGCAGCAGTGCTCGGTGTGAAGAGGACCGCGGAGTTGATACCGATGTGTCATCAGATCCAGATCACAGG
>NJEL02000032.1:4542-18734 GCA_002254825.2 Methanosarcinales archaeon ex4572_44
ACTGGTGTGACTGCGACCGTTAGTGTGGGATCCACTGGCAAAACAGGTGTTGAGATGGAAGCACTGACAGGTGTGTCGGTGGCACTTCTCACCGTTTGGGATATGGTGAAGTCAGCCGAGAAAGACGAGACTGGAAACTATCCCTATACGTTGATAGGGGGGATAAAAGTTATAGAAAAGATAAAAAAATCCCCTTAGCAAGCAAATTTCGTTTTATATTTCGCGTGGGTCTGTGATTTCTCCCCTTATTGCGCTTGCAGCAGCGGTTTCTGGTGATGCGAGGTATATGAGTCCGCCTTTGCCCATGCGTCCTTTGAAGTTTCGGTTTGCGGTTGAGAGGCACACCTCGCCCTCGCCGATGACGCCTGTGTGGGCTCCAAGACATGGTCCGCAGCCTGGTGGGGCTATCATGGCTCCTGCCCGGACGAGTCGCTGTATGTATCCGGCATCCATTGCATCGAGCAGTATCTTTCTTGACGCGGGTATCACGATTGTTCGGGTCTTGAACATGGAATCATTCACCATTCTTGCTGCTGCTGCAATGTCTTCAAGCCTCCCGTTGGTGCAGGTACCGATGAAAACTTGATCGATCGGTGTACCTGCGACACTGCCGACCACGCAGGTGTTGTCCACGCTGTGGGGGCGTGCCACGAGCGGTTCAAGGTCTGAAACATCGAACTCGTACTCGTCGACGTACTCTGCGTCGCTATCTGCCTGCACGAGGGTGTACTCTCCTGATGCACGCCCCGCAAGGTAGGTATGGGTCTTCTCGTCAGGTGGTATGATTGCGTTCTTCGCACCTGTTTCAATCGCCATGTTGCAGAGTGTCATTCTTCCATCCATTGAGAGAGCGTCTATTGCTTCGCCGTAGTACTCGATTGCCTGATAGGTAGCGCCATCAGCTCCGATCTCACCTACAACCTTCAGGGTTACGTCCTTTGCAGACGTGCACCGTGGCAGAGTCCCGTTGATCGTGACCCTGATCGTCTGTGGAACCCGAAGCCAGATTTTCCCAGTTGCAAATATCTCCGCCATGTCGGTTGCACCCACTCCCGTTGCAAAAGCGCCGAAGGCACCATACGTGCACGTGTGTGAGTCAGCTCCGATGATCAGTTTTCCTGGCAGTGCAAAGCCATTTTCAGGCAGGACCTGGTGGCACACTCCCTTCCCGAGATCGTAGTGATGCTCGATTCCCTGTTCCCTGATCCATTCCCTTATCTCTCTTTGGAGGTTTGCTGCTGTCTCGTTGTTGGCTGGCACAATATGGTCAAAGGGAATTATGATCTTCGTGGGGTCAAAGACTCGTGTTATTCCCATCTCGCGCAGAGATTTTACGGCGAGCACGCTTGTTCCGTCGTGTGCCATTGCAAAATCGACATCCGCCTCAACAAATTCACCAGCACTGGCACTCCTTCCACCTGCCTTTGAGAGTATCTTCTCGCTTATAGTTAGCATTTGATAGATTCACCCTGCCTCTTTCAGAGATCGATCGGGATAGGATTTAATCCTTACCGTCTTCTGTGCTGCCAACTTATTTGGTGTTACTTGAATTTTCAACACCTCTGGTTCACTGCTAACACCAAGCTTCTTCTCACCAAGCTTCTTCTCACAACCTACGATTATCGAAATTATTAAATAGTATATCGTATTGTTATTCTGTATTGCGTAGAATAGGTTAAACCCGTTGAATTGCTATGTGATGATAATCACAAAGGAGGGATATACTATCAAGAATCAAAACAAAACAAGTTCCAAGATACTCAGCAACAAGATAACGATATTATCTGTTGTTCTGGTATTTTGTTTGTTGAGTACATCAATCGTGGTGGGCGCATCTGAAGAGATGCACACTCATATTGGAGAATATAAAGGTGCAGAAACCTGTCTGAAATGTCACTATCAAGAGGGCGAGGATTTTGCGACGTCCATCCATTATACATGGACTGGCGAAGCTACACACATCGTAGGAAAGGAAGGTGACATGCTTGGCAAACTCTCGGGTGTAAACGAGCTCTGTGTAGTTGTAGAATCGAATGAAGACCTCTGCGGCAAGTGTCACGCAGGATATGGCCTGGTTGAAAACAATTTCTCAATCGAAAAAATCGACTGCTTGATATGCCACGCCCCGAATTATAAGAAGACCGCAATAGGACCCGACCCGTCAATCGATGCAACAGAGGCTGCTCGAAACGTCAGACTGCCCACACGTGAGATGTGCCTGCGCTGCCATGCACTGGCAAGCGGCGGTAATAACAACAAACGGGGAGACCTCGAACTTGCGATGAGCGCCTCCAATGTGTCGAGAGACCTCGATGCCCACATGAGTACTGGCATGACCTGCCAGGACTGCCACACGTTCATAGACCACCACGTATCAGGGAGAGGCATGGACTTGCGGGTTGATGACACCGATTTCCTGGTTACCTGCGACAATGATGATTGTCACGGCAGTGATCCACACCCAGAAGGTTCACTGTATAATAAACATGCAAAAGTGCATGAGCATACAAGGCTCTATTGCACGGCATGCCACATCACCTCTTACGGCAAGGTGCAGACTGTTGAGATCTCACGGGACTGGGAGGACAGAAATCTCAATGCAAAGGGTTTGTATCCCCCAACGATCGTTCGCGAGAGTAATCCTGCACCGATTCATGTCTGGTGGAATAGGACGTCTGAAGTCGTGGATCGCGCAGACTCCGTTATACCAGACGACGACGGTGTTGTTACAATGGCAAAACCTGTTGGCAGCATCGACGATCCTACATCAAAGATATACGCAGCAAGATTGCATCGAGGCAGACAGCCATGGAATGGTACACACATACTCCCATTCAGGCATATAATAGTCAAGAAAACCGATAACATGACACAGGCACTCTTTGTTTCGACAGGCAAGATGTACGACCCTGTCCAGTACGTGGATGCCAAGCGGTACATGGGACTCTTCCACGGAGTCTCGCCGAAGGATAATGCTCTCAGATGCAACGACTGCCACACCGATCACAAATTGGACTTTGAGGCACTCGGGTACGATGTGGACGCATCTAGAAACTTGATCAGTACGACAAAACCTGGTGAAGGTTAAATCTCGCTGCGTCTACAGCAAAAAGTTGGATAGAGAAGAGGCAGTTGGTTGGAGGTGGGCAAACTGTAGTCGTGCCAGCACAGACTCTCTATCCGCCCGCCTTTGAAATGATATATTCACCCATTTCCTTCAGAGGTCGATCGGGATAGGATTTTTGATCTTTGCCATCTCCCTTTCAAAGCCATCCTTCAGATCTGGGTTGAGCGTACCGCTGTAGAGATCAATACGTGATGCCATAGCGATCTTTGCTGCAAGCCTTCGTGCTATTTTACCACGCAGTCTAGGAGGGGTCTTCTTTATTGCAGGGTGCTGGTATATTATCCCATGCTTGGGTGGCGGGGCTCTTCCCTCAAGGTGCCTGAAGAGTGCTTTCTTTGCACCGATCACCTGTATCCTGCTCGCGGGCTGTTGTGCAAGCCTCTCAAGGCTTCCTGCAAGGCTTATCAAGCGTGCGGTTAGCTTTGCCCCTGCAAGATCTGCGAGGTTCGGAGCAAACTCTGCTATCGTTCTCTCCAGGTATTCCTCATAGTTATGACGCAGCTTGTACAACGATACGATGTTCTCTGCAAGTTCTCTCATGAGGCTCTCTTCCTCGTCTGTTATCTGCATACCTATCGAGTCTCTCGCGCTCCCATACAAGGGGTGAGTGTCTGGAATCCTTGATCTTCTCCCGTAGGTTATTATCAGTTCTGCAAGCTCTCTGCCGTGGAGGTTCTGTTCAGGAAAATGCGTGGTGAACACGTTCTTCAACCGCTCCTGCAAGAGATTTATGCTCTCACCAAGCTCGTCAATCGTGCTCGCCGTATGTATGACCTGAACATCCTTCTTCCAACCTCTCCTAATCTTCTCTCTCGATGCTTCAAGCATGACCGCTCGCAGCAACCCATAGTATTCCTCGCGGCTCTCCACAAAACCATGGTCCACTGCAAGACTTTGCAGATCGATCTTCCAGCCAAGACCAAGCGGATTATGCCTGTCTCGCCGATCTACGATCCGTTCCGCGAGTCTGTGGTGTTGCGACTTTGTATCGGCGTGTGAGTCTGTGGAGCATGGATAGTTGGCTTGCAAGCTGTCTGCGGAAGATTATGCTCTCTTTTTCATCGATCATCTGTCTATAGAACATAACGGGTGAGTCAAGGATTATAAGTCCGATTTCTCGGTTCATTATCTTCTCGCAGTCGCGTATGGCAGTGTACTGGCTCTGGAAGTCAGTGGGTTCGTAGATTATGATCGTCTTTGCAAGCTCTCCTGCATCGTTTCCTGCTATCTGCCTGAAGCGGTCGGGTGAGAAGCCCTCTGTGTCGATAAAGATGGTTTTCTTTCCTTGCTTTGCACATGATATGGCAAGCTGGATTGCAAGGTTGGTCTTTCCGCTGCCAGCCTCGCCATAGGCCTCTGTTATGATTCCGTGTTCGAAGCCGCCTCCGATGAGATCGTCGATGGGTGTGCAACCAGATGAAAGTTTTTTCTGCGCCTCTGTTATCGTCATCCACTCCAGGGGATCGTCTCTATCATCCCAAAGTTTAAATATGTAGCGAATACTCTTGCACTCTGTATTTCTAAGCGTAAAGAGGACTCGGACTTGTGTTATTCAGAATATATTTGGAGGAACGTGTTTGGCTAAGAGTGTGAGAAAGACTGATGGTTGGAAGTCAAAGCAGTGGTATTCAGTGGTGTCACCAGAGTTGCTCGGCTCTGTTTCTGTGGGCGAGGCTGTGGCGAACAACCCCGGCACTCTTGTAGGAAGGGTTGTTGAGACAACCCTTGGGGATGTGATGGGCGATTTTTCGAAGCAGAATGTGAAACTCAGATTCAAGGTTGATCGGGTTGGTGGCGATACTGCTTACACTGAGTTTGTGGAGTATCAGTTGACTCAGGATTATTTGCGTTCTCTTGTGAAGAGACGCAGTTCAATCATCAATTTGATCGTGGATGTAGTGACGAAGGATGGGTCTAATGTTAGGGTGAAGCCGTGCTCTTTCACAATTAAACGGGCACATCTGGAGCAAGTTCGTGGGATTAGAAGGACTATGGGACAGATTATTGAGGAACGTGCTCGGGACTTGGACTTTGACCAGTTTATCCAGGAAATTCTTAGTGGAAAGCTCTCAGCGACAATTTATAAGGAGGTTAAGAAGATATACCCGTTGCGGAGGGTTGAAATCGGGAAAACAGAGGTAATGGGCAAGCGGCGACTTGTAGCTGCATAGGGCTCGGGCATCCCCCACCCTTACCTTGTTGGATTCATAAATAGCTTGCGGTGGGTTTATATACTAATAGCTACTTGATAGAGTATAGTAATGCTCACTGAGGTGAAGGTTTGAAACGTCTTGGCACCGTGCTCCATGTTATCCACAACGGTATCTTGATAGTGCGGTGTGAAGGCAGGATGAAGGGCACTTGGTTGAACTCTGTTGTCCTGAGCGAAGAACTGATACGGCTTGGCAGAGTGGTAGATATATTCGGACCAGTATCAAGACCTTATTGTTCGATAAAACCATTCAAAGGATCTAAACCAAGAATACACAAGCTGAAAGACAGAATGGTTTACATAAAATAAAATTAAAATAAAATTTTTATTGATTGAAAAGGATGGTGTCATATGCAAGAAACTGAAGTCACCAAGCAGGAAATCGAATTAGCAGAAGAAAAAATATTGTCTGAACGAGAAAAAATAAAAGAAGCAATCAGAGAGAAAAAAGAAAAGGGAAAAACCGATTTTGAGAAAACACAGATCGAATGCCCCGAATGTCACAGTTACAACCTAGTTCATGATTATGAGAGAGCAGAACTCGTATGCAACGATTGCGGGCTCGTAGTAGACGCAGACTTCATCGACATGGGACCAGAATGGAGAGCCTTCGACCACGACCAGAGACTGAAACGCTCAAGAGTGGGAGCGCCCATGACCTACACCATCCACGACAAGGGCTTGTCCACAATGATCGACTGGCGAAACAAAGACACCTATGGAAAGTCAATCTCGTCAAAAAGCCGCGCACAACTGTACAGACTGCGAAAATGGCAGCGCCGCATACGGGTCAGCAACGCAACAGAACGAAACCTTGCATTCGCACTCTCAGAACTCGACCGTATGGCATCAGCACTCGGACTCTCCAGAAACATCAGAGAGACTGCAGCAGTCGTTTACCGAAAAGCAGTCGAGAAAAACCTCATAAGAGGACGCAGCATTGAAGGCGTTGCAGCCTCAGCACTCTATGCAGCATGCCGACAGTGCAGCGTGCCACGAACACTCGATGAAATAGGCGAGGTCTCAAGAGTCAGCCGAAAAGAGATCGGAAGAACCTACCGCTTCGTTGCACGGGAACTGAGCCTCAAACTGATACCCACATCCCCGGTCGACTACGTGCCACGCTTCTGCTCAGGACTCCAATTGAGAGGAGAAGTTCAGAGCAAAGCCGCAGAAATACTGACCCAGGCAACAGAAAAAGAGCTCACGAGCGGGCGTGGACCAACAGGGGTTGCAGCAGCAGCAATATACATAGCATCAATCCTCTCAGGAGATCGACGAACACAGCGCGAAGTGGCAGATGTTGCGGGCGTTACCGAAGTCACAATCCGCAATCGATACAAAGAGCTTGCAGAGGAACTCGACATAGAGATAATACTCTAAACAATATTTTGCAGAACAAGACTTGGTAGAATGCTCGTAGGGCTTATATCTGATGTTCACTCCAACGCAGTAGCACTCCAAGGGGTGCTGTCAGAGTTTGAGAAGCGTGGTGTCAAGGTAATCCTTTCAGCAGGAGACGTAGTCGGATACAATCCCTACCCTGAGGAGACCGTGGACCTCTTCAGGAGACACAAGATTGTAAGTATCCAGGGAAACCATGACCGAGCAGTGGTGACAGGCGATACCAGTGAGCTTAACGACGCCGCTGCAGAGGCCGTCGCGTGGACCCGCAATGCTATCTCTGAGAAGAGTCTGAGCTATCTTGCAGGGCTTGCGTCCTCGTTGGAGGTGCGTGTCGACGGTATCATGATCTGTATTGCTCATGGGAGTCTGACCAACCCGAACGAGTACATATACGAGTTCTCAGAGGAGTTGCTCCCGCCCGGGTGTGATCTGCTGGTGCTCGGGCACACACACATTCAAGGTGCGGCAGAGTTCATTTTTGGATCTGTTGTGAATCCGGGGTCTGTGGGACAGCCGAGGGATGGAGATCCGCGTGCTGCGTTTGCAGTTCTTGATACTGATACCCGGACAGTTGAACTTGAGAGGATTGAATACGACGTGGATAAGGTGATAGAGGATATATCTCTGGCAGATCTTCCAGAAATCCTTGGTTCGAGGCTTGTCTCTGGAAGGTGAACCTTCGGAGTACTCAGGGTATCTCAAGGTACGTCTGCTTCTCAAATATTTTCCTGTATAACTCGATGAAATCTTCAACTTCACCTTTTTCTGCTCTTTTTTTAAGTGATTCTCGGAGTGTCTTTATCATTTTTGAATTGTCGTAGTTTGTGATATTTAGTACGTCTTTTATCGAGTCTGCGTGCAGTATCTGTTCGATCTCCCAGTTTCCATCCCTCTTCTGTGTGATATGGGCTTCGTTCACCTTCCCTAATAGGTCATGGTAATTTCCCAGGGTGTCCTGGTATGCGCCGATCATGGGGATTGCGAGGTAATAGGGAGTTTGGTTTAGTCTGTGAAGCTTGAGCGTTCGGTCTATCTCACCATCCGAGTCACACGTGATATCTACAATTCTGCAACTGGATGTTGGTTCTTCATTAAGCCTATGGATTGGGAGGATCGGGAAGACTTGGTCGATCGCCCATGAATCGGGTATGGACTGGAATATCGAGAAGTTTGTAAGATATATTCCAGAAACTTTTTTGTTAAGTTCCAGCATCTCTCCACTCCTGTTATTATCTCTGGCTGCAAGTCTCGCTGCATTCTGTAAAATATTCCAGAAAAGCTCTTCCCCCTTCGATCTCTCTTCAAGTTTGAGAAAACCCTCGTTGAAAAGACTTGATAGCTCCTCTCTCAGTGCGAGGGAAGTAATGTAGCATTTTTCATAGCTACTTGGGTTCATCCTTGCGTAGCAATCATGGAGCTTGCGAATAACCCTGGGATCATTCCCACTAACACTCACTTCCCTATGAGCGTTTTCCTTCTTCGCGTCAAAAACGTTTACTATCAGGGTTGCGTGGTGGGCAGTGATTGCTCTTCCGCTCTCTGAAATTATCGTTGGATGCACCACTCTCTCTTCATCGCATACCGTCTTCAGTGTCTGGACAACAGTGTTTGCATATTCTCGAAGTGTGTAATTGGTGCTCGATTGT
Organism: Methanosarcinales archaeon ex4572_44; assembly: GCA_002254825.2. Classification (GTDB taxonomy): domain Archaea; phylum Halobacteriota; class Methanosarcinia; order Methanosarcinales; family EX4572-44; genus EX4572-44. The sequence goes on from NJEL02000032.1 coordinate 12,935, forward strand.
GATGTGGTCTTCGTTCCGTCATAGTCAACGGCGAGCCCTCCCCCGATGTTGAAGTAAATGATCTCAAGACCCATTGTACAGAGCTTCGCGTATATGCGAGCTGCCTCTTTGACAGCTTTCTTGATCTGACTGATAGCGGTTATCTGAGAACCTATGTGGAAGTGAAGCATTCGTACGTATGAGAGCATCCTCTTCTCCTGCAGGATTTTGATCACTTCGAGCAGTTCGGTTGTGTTCAGCCCGAATTTTGTTCCATCGCCACTCGCAGACGTCCATCTGCCACATCCTTTCGAGTCGAGTTTTATACGAATACCGATCTGCGGCGTTATCCCAAGTTTTTTTGCAATATTGATGGTTCTTTTGACCTCGTCCACACTACTCGCTATAATAATAGTGTCTCCATTGAGTTCTGTTGTTTTGAGCGCCAGCAGAAGATATTCATCATCCTTGTAACCATCACAGACAAGAGACACGCCATACCGTGCCTGATATGGTATGGCGATGAGGAGCTCGGATCGGCTCCCAACTTCAAGCCCAAAGACCCCACTTGCATCGGCAGAAAAGAGACTGTCGATCACACAACGGCGCTGATTGACCTTGAGTGGAAATACGAACCGATACACCCCGTTGTAACCTGACTCCTTTAGAGAATCTTCAAACACACCACACAAATAGCGCAGGCGATCTCTCAGCAGTTGTGGAAACCGCAACAAAAAAGGAGGCGTCAATCCAAGATTATTCAATTCCTCCACAAGATCAACAATCTCTATCCGCCCTGACCCACCACCTCTCTCAACCGCTATTGTCAGGTTACCTTTGTCGGATATGCCAAAATAACCCTCGCCCCAACACGAAACACCATAAAGCTCCACCGAATTTTCAACACTCCACAAAATACCAGAACCCCTGAGAGAACAGTTGTATAACACGAAAGAGGTATTTAAAAATATACCAGAGCTGTTCGAAACTCTCTATGGCTGCGCACTCTGATAAAAGATGTTCGGTGTGGTATTCATGTTGTAATAGTTTCGTGGACTGCTCTTTTCAGGTGTGTACACTTCCAGTACTCTGAATCTGGTCGGCAGCTCGATTTCGTGGTGAAGATAATACCCTTTACTCTCGATTGAGGCGTTTTTGACCAGTATTTCTGCATATTCAGGTTTTATGCGCACTATTTTATAGTCTTCGAAGCTGGATGAAATATTTTCGATATTTGACTCTATGCTCCCGGTGCCAAACGCGAATATGTACGCCTTCGCTGTTGGTGCTAAATCGTAGTGAATAGTGATAGTAGCATCGGTCCCATTGAATCTGATGCTTGCCGACGTGAACTCGATGTAGCTGGCATCGTCTCTCTGAAACAATGGCGTGCTGAGAACCAGTGCCACCATCAGGATCAAAACTAGAATCAACTTGAGGTTCATTGCAACCCACCGATGATTCAAACTCTTACTCTATCTGTAATAATCTTTTCTTCAACATAATTTTTATTTTAATGTAAATATAGTTTAAATATTTCAATTCCCAAAGACTTCGAGCTTAAAGAGTATAACGCCAGCTCAGTAACTTGTGTGGGTATATATTTATGTTGTTTGTGTGTGGAATACGATTCTGTGTGCGTATTATGACTTTGGTTGAACTGGTTGAGCGGTTGGAGGGGTTGTTGGCGGAAACAGAGGGCGTTGTGGTTGCATTCTCTGGTGGTGTTGACAGTACTCTTCTTGCTCATCTCGCTGTGAAGGTTCTCGGTGAGCGGGCGGTTGCTGTCACTGCGAATCTCTCATCTCTTGCGCCTGATGGGCTCGGTGTGGCGCGGCGGGTTGCCTGTGAGCTCGGGATACAGCATCGTGTGGTCGATTATGATGAACTCTCTCTCTTTGGTGTTGCTGAAAATGGTCGTGATCGGTGTTACTATTGCAAGAAGGGTCTTTTCAGGCATCTCTGGGTGGTTGCGAGAGAACTTGGTCTTGGCGTGGTTGTGGACGGCACCAGTTCATCGGATTTGGAGGGGTGGCGCCCTGGTTATCGTGCAGCTCTTGAGGCTTGCGTGTTGATGCCGTATGTTGAGTGTGATGTTGGTAGGGATGAGATACGTGCAATATCGGCGAGATTTGGGCTTTCGGATCAGGGGGGACTGCATGCAACGTGTCTTTCCACCCGTTTTCCTTATGGGCAGAGGATAACTGTTGAGGCTATCAGGCGGGTTGGCCTCTCTGAGGAGTATCTTCGTGGTCTCGGTCTTGGCGAGTTTCGGGTGCGGGATCATGGTGGTATTGCTCGGATCGAAGTTGAGCCCTCGGAGTTCGGTGTGATCGTTGATCGGTGTTGCGAGGTGAGTGATCATCTCCGTGGTCTTGGGTTTAGGTATGTGACGCTTGATCTGGAGGGTTTTCGAAGCGGGAGCATGGATGAAGTTGGTTGATCTTCCGATTATGTCTAAAGAGTTTCAGTAAAACTGGAAAATTTTGTAGATTTTGCTTTTTTTTCCTGCAGCAGTCTTTTTGTTGTCTTCCAGCTCTTGCGCACGAAGGTTGGGTAGGTCTCGTGTGTCTGGATCCATTCTTGCATGAATTTTTTCGTCTTTGGGTCTGCTGGGTATCCGCTTCCAATTTCGTATCCTGTTTTTTCCTTCAGTTCTTCTATAAGTTTGTCTCGTCGTACTTTTGCGATGATTGATGCTGCTGCAACTAGGGAGTAGTTCTCATCCGCGCGGTGTTCTGAGATTATCTCTGTTTTGTGCCTGTATTTCTCGGCTACGTGCTCTTTGAACCGTTGTGGTTTGACGTCTGGTGCGTCGAGGTATGCGATATCTGGTTTGAGTTCTTCGAGCACCTTTGCTGCGCATAGCACCATTATTCTGTTCATTGTCATAACTCTCCTAAGTTCATCGATCTGGTTTGCACTCACGGTGAGCACAAATACTTTATCTGCATCCGTCTCAATCCTGATTGCAAGTTTTTGGCGTTGTTTTGGCGTGAGTTTCTTTGAATCTCGAAGACCGAGTCTTTCTAGTATCTTTTCGTCAGATATCATGACCCCGCCCACACACATGTGCCCGATGACAGATCCTTTTCCTGCTTCATCAACACCCGCTATCAGTACCATGCTCACTCATCCTCCCTACTCTGTAGTGAATGTTTGCATCCATCAATGCTCAACACCTCTCCCCTCCCCTGCTCAATGGAGTCTACAAGTAAGCCTTTGGTTAAGTTCACTAAAAAGACCACAGCTTTAAAGTAGATAGAGAGATAAGAGATAAATATGCAGTGTGAAATCTGTGGAGAAGAGATAAGAGGGCGCTCCCAACGAGTCCACACTAAAAGAAGAATTAAAAACAGGATACGACACCCTAATAAAAGAAGCACGCGAAAGACACAACTGGACAATAGAAGAACTAGCATCCAAAATAAACGAAAAAACAAGCCTAATCCGCAAAATAGAACGAGGAAACATACACCCAGAAGACAACATCAGAAAAAAACTCGAACACACACTCCAAATCAAACTCACAGAACAAATAACCAAAGAAAACTACAAACAAACAACCACAAACAAAAACACAACACTCGGCGACATCGCAATAATCAAACGAAGATAAATAACCAAACGAACAATAATATCTGCTGCTTTCTTTGTATGGTAGTGTGATGCTCCCTACTTCGTTCAGGTCAACGAGTTCGTTCATCAGTATTTTTCTTTCTGAGATTGTGTAGAGGGTGTCGTCCATGTAGAGTGATCTTCGGACTGCTGCTGGTGAGTGCCAGTAGTAGTATTCTTCTTCGTAGTCGCTCTGGTGAGTTACTCTGCCTTTGAGTTTGAAGCCTTCGAGTGTTATGTTGAGGGCGTATGCTCCTTGCCAGACTCTCTGCATTCCTCTTTCGCCGTAGCCGCTCACAACTTCTCTTATTGGGATTACGAGCAGGTTCTTGTTTCTGGAAAATAGGAAGGCTTTGTGGTCGCGGAGTGCTTCGGAGTCTGTGCCACTTTCTCCTATCTCGTATTTGTCTATCTGTTCTGGTTTTTCGACGTTTGAGACGTTGAAGAGTGCGAGTTTCACGCCTTTGATTGAGACGCCGCCCCATTCATTTGTTCCTGTCTCTTTGCCGATTCCGATTATGTGGGTTTCATCGTAGGGGTGCAGATAGTCTGAGTATCCTGGTATCTTGAGTTCGCCGAGTATTTCTGGATTCTCTGTATCTGAGAGGTCGATCACAAACAGTGGATCGATTCGTTTGAATGTGACCATGTAGAGCCGTTCACCCATGAATCGTGTGGAGTATATTCGTTCGTCTGGGGCGATCTCTTCGAGGCTTCCTGTGATGTTGAGGTCAGGGTTCATCACGTACACGTTGTTGTACTCGGTAGAGCCACTTGTTCTCGTCCAGAATCTGGTTGTGGTGGCAACTCTGAGGTTGTCTTTGTACTCGTCAAGTGAGAACTGGTTCAGGAGTCTACCTGGGACCTCGCCGCGTACTTTGTACTCGATATTGCCGTCTTCGATCTTGATCTTATGGATCACGGTTCGGTCTCTTTCCAGTGCTTTCGTTTCTTCGTAGTCTCCAACAGCATCCTCGATCCTATCTATTAAATCCTCTTTCTCACTCTCGTCCATCTGGTTGTACATCTCGTCAAGGATTGCTGATATCTCCTCCCATTCTTCAGCTGTGCCAAGATCCTTCGCTCTTATCGCTTCTATTTCGTTCTGGGTATTTTCTGGCAGGAGCGGGGTTACAATCTTGTGGAAGATCTCCCTCTGCTCTTCCTGGTAATGCCTGTAGGGAAGGTTCTTTGGATAGGTTATGTAGATGTTCTTCTGCGAGACGTAGAGGTTGTTGGAGTAGCCCATCATGAAAGACGCTGCATTGATCTGGTCTTCTTCGCGGTCATCCTCTTTTTTTATGTTGATTGCTGCGATCGTGTGGAAGATGTAGTTCTGTTCAGGGTTGTCAAAGTAGTAGATATCTGGCCTCATGACCTTAACTGATCCCTCTCTTATCACGGGCAGATCAATGAAGTCGTTATGGTAATAGACATGGTCCTTAACTATGAAATAGACCCAGTCGTTTATCATTCGTGATTGGAAGTAGTGTCCGTTGAGGCTGTAATCTGTTACGAGTTCTGGGTTTGTTCTATCCGAGATGTCGTAGATGAGTGCGCTTGTTCTGGGGGCACGCCGTGTCTGCGGCTTGAATCCGTATTCTGGATAAAATAGTACCTCGTGGGTGTCCTCGGTGAATACAACGAGCCGATCACCCCTTACAAAGATCTCTCTCGGGATGCCTGTTATCTCTGTCTTCGAGAGAATCTCCGCGTCTTCTGATGGATATGCGAGAACGATTACGAGATTGTCCTGAACCAGCGTGTAGATATATTTACCATCGTTTTTCACAAAGTCTGCTTCGTCCACGCCTTCCACCTGGATGTTGGTTGTCGAGTACTCCTCTGCGCCTTCCCCTGCTTCCACTCCAGCCTTTGGAGCTGGAACAGATTCGGGCATTGCTATTTCAGCCTCGGGAACTGCCATTTCTTCTATCATCACATCTCCCACGAGAGCACGAGACGCACCATCGTAGAACCCTCGTGCTGCCCCACTCCGCGATTCCAAGAATTCACGGATCTCACTAGCTGATGAAAACTTCTTTAGTTCCTGGCTTGCCTCAAGCCCTGAAAGATTTATCCCAGATACATCTGAGGGGCGCTGCTCACCAACTTCTCCGTCTTGGACGCATCCACTTAAGAGAAGCACGCCAAGAACAATACCTACCAGAACCGCTCGACCTTTAATCATCTTCCACCATCC
>NJEL02000033.1 GCA_002254825.2 Methanosarcinales archaeon ex4572_44
TTCAATTAAGGAAGGAAATAAAAAGAAAATACATAATACCGAGGTAATTTCCGAAATCGAAGATGAAATTAAAAGATTGCAGACGTAAGCTCGGGTGATAAGAACGAATCGATCAGATATATCAAAGATCGAGAAAATCCTCCTCTCGGACAGATTTACTCGGAGTGCAGGAACGTTTATACTTTCCTATACCTTTAAAAGGTGACGACAAATAGTATAAATGGAGAAAGTGAATATGGAAAAGATAGATGTTGACTTTAAAAAAACTTGCTCTTGCAAGGACAATCATATAAATTGTCTCACTGCTAAGGACTGGGTTAAAGGACAGGTTGCTATCTGGGAATTATATTATGAAAAGAGAGATGTTAGGAATAAAGAGATACATCCTGCTGTATTCCCAATTGCTTTACCTAAAAAATGCATTGAACTTTTTACACATGAAGGCGAATTGGTTTTAGATCCATTTAGTGGTATTGGAACAACTCTTATTGCAGCACGAGATTTAGGAAGGAATGGAGCTGGATTTGATCTTAACCCTGAATATATTGAGTTTACCAACAAAAGACTCTCTCAATCCAGTATGGATTTTTTCACTGAGAACACCAAGCAAATTGCAATTTGTGATGACGCAATTAATATTCCCCAGTATCTTGATGAGGAAACTGTAGCATTATGTGTTACTTCCCCTCCTTATGCCAATATGTTAAATCATGAAAGATTAAATAAAAGCCTTCGTAGTGACCTTCGAAGAAATAAGCACTATAAGAAGGTTCAGCAATACTCAAATGATCCAAGAGATCTTGGAACAATGAATCTTAAACAGTATATAAAAACGCTTGCAGGGATTTATAAAGAAATATTGCCACTTTTGAAGCCAAAGGCTCATTGTGTGATCAATGTTAACGATTTGTGGGAAAATAACCGTAGATATCCAACCCATAGCTATATTATTGAAGCTATGGAAAAAGTTGGTTACGAGCTTAGAAATATAATTATCTGGGATAAAAGAAACTTAGTTAATAAAGTTGGTATCTTTGGGTGGCCAAGTAATTACATTACTCTTAGCACAACTTTTGAATATATACTTGATTTCTGGAGATCACCATTATGATTGGATATAATAAACTGATACAAAGATTAAAAGTAATAAAAGAGATGGGTTATATTAAAACCCATAGAACTGGGAATACTGGTATTGGTAAAACATTGGAAGATTTTTTAGGAATAGAGGAAAACAATATACCAGGTCCAAACGCTACAAAGATAGAATTAAAATCCGCAAGGAAAGATGCTATAAGTATGCTTACCTTATTTACAAAATCTCCCCTTCCACCAAAAGTAAATTCTGTTTTATTAGAAAGGTTTGGTTATGAGTCTGCACGAAAAAATAAAAGAAAAGAGTTGCATACCACTGTTAATGCAAGAGAATTTAATACACTTAAAGGGAAGCCATGTTTTAAAATTGACATACAAAAAGACGGTGTAAATCTCGTAACTATTAAGGGCGAGATCGTAGGTTATTGGGATAAAGAGACACTAAAGAACTCTTTTGAAAGAAAACTTCCAAAATTGCTATATGTAAAGGCAGAAACGAAAGGTAAAGGCTCTAATGAGGAATTTTGGTTCAATGAAGCATGGTTATTAAGCGGTTTTAACTTTGATAATTTTGTTCGTTTGTTGAACGAAGGGGTTATCCTTGTAGATATACGTATTGGGCAATACCCAGATGGTAGACCGCATGACCATGGAACAGGATTTAGACTTTTACCTGACAAGTTAGATTCATGCCTTACCCATAGAGAAAGTATAATGTGAGGGGGTGAAGAATAATGGAAACGATGAGTGATGATAAAATTGGTGTGTATCTTTGCAGGTGTGGTGGCAATATCGGAGATGTTGTTGATCTTGGGAATGTTGTGAGTGAGGTCTCTGGAATGGAGTGGTCGTGTTGTGATTGGTGCGTGTTCTCCAAAGTTGCACCTTGAGACGTTTCGTTCTATGGTGCGGGAGGCTGGTGTTAATCCGTTGCTTCTTGAGATCACCAATATCCGTGAGCAGTGTTCGTGGGTGCATGAAGACCCTGTAGAGGCTACAAGAAAAGCTGTGGGTCTCGTTAAGGGTGCCGTTTCACGGATGGAGAATCTTGAATCGTTGGAGCCTACTCTCAAGGATTTGAAGGATGGTGTACTCGTTGTTGGTGGTGGTATTGCTGGGATCACAGCAGCACTTGAGCTGGCTGATGAACGAGAGGTTGTTCTGATCGAGAAGAAGGAGTATATCGGTGGGCAGATGATCGGTCTATCAAAGACGTTCCCGACGTTTGATTGCTCACAGTGTATCCTCACCCCACGAATGGTGGACGTCTTCAACCACCCTAATATTACGCTGTACACTCAGACAGAGGTTGTGTCGGTCGATGGGAATGTTGGAGATTTCAATGTGACCCTGCGCCGCATGCCGCGCTTTGTTGACGTGGAACTGTGTAACGCATGCGGCAGGTGTGCCAGAGAATGCCCCGAGGATGCGATCAGCCTGCCCTTTGCTCAGGCTATCCCGCAGGCATACATCATCGATAAGGATATATGCAGCGAGTGTGGTCTCTGCGAAGAGGCGTGTGCAGTAGGTGCGATCAAACTCGATGAAGAACCAGAAGATATAATAGGATCTCGCAACCTTAACCACGGAAACAAACACTGCTCACGAGTATGCTGCCTCTACTCTCAGAAACAGGCGCAGTTACTCCTAAAAATGAATCCTGCTGCAAGTGTGACAATATTCTACATTGATATGCGATCAGCAGGAAGACGCATGGAAGAACTCTATTATCACACACAGGAAGTTGGAGTTAAGTTTGTCCGTGGACAAGTTGCAGAGATAAACCCACAAAAGGATGGTAAACTTGAAATACGCTACGAAGACACACTACTTGGCGATATAGGGCAAGACGAATTCGACATGGTTGTTCTCTGCCCATCACTAGAACCCTCCAAGGGATCACGCGGGATCGCATCCCAACTGAACATCCCCATCGGAAGCGACGGTTTCATCGAAGAGAAACACGTCAAGATCGACCCAGTGAACACCCTGAACCAAGGCGTCTTTGCAGCAGGATGCGCCATCGGACCAAAAGACATCCACGACTCCGTCACAGAAGCGATGGGTGCCGCACACAAAATCTCAAGATTCATAGGAAAGGGAACAATCTCAATATCACCCGAAAAACCAATAATCACTGACAAATGCAAGAGCTGCGGAACCTGCATCGAAGAATGCCCATACGACGCACTCACAGACAGAAGAAATCCTAACAGCGGGCACAGGCGTGATCGCATACATCGACCCACCAGCATACGCCGCAGCCGACCTCGCAGGCGTAAACAGAACCCAATACTCACCACAGATCAGATTCGTCCAAGTCCCATCAATCCACATACTCGACACAGACATAGTGAACCACGCCTACGAGAGCGGAGCAAGCGGAGTTATGCTGATCGAAGGCACAACAGACGAGAAACTCACCTCACGATCAAAAAACCTCTACAACCAACTCAAAAAAGAGACAAAAAAACACAAAAAACCAATCAGATACTCACACATCGAAACAGCACAACACGAAAAACTGACAAACCTCTTGAACGTCTTCGCCAAACAAGCAACAACACGAAAAACAAAAGACACAAAAGAGAAAACAAAGACGTGAAAGAAGAACACACCTTTCACACATATTTTTAGAGAATAGCGGAAGGATAAGTTTTTTTATTTCTTTGCAGGCTTATCATTCCACATGACAAGTATGCTTACGTCTCTTTTAAAGGGCCGTGTTTCCAGTGATGAGTTGGCTCTCTTGCCTCGTGGCTGGCGTATCATTGGTGATGCGATTATCGTTCGAGAGAAGATAGGTGTTGGTTCGTGGGGCTTGGTTGGAGAAGCTCTCCTCGATATCTATCCACGGTGTCGATACGTGTTACTTGACCACGGTACTCGTGGTGTCTTCAGGGAGCCTGAAAGGGAGGTGATTGCAGCCCGTGGTACAATCAACTCTTTTGAGACGATTCATGTGGAAAATGGTTGCCGTTTCAAGCTTGACACGATGCATATCAGCTTTTCACAAGGTAATTTCTATGAAAAACAGAGGTTAACGAGTCTTTGTCGGGACGAAGTTGTTCTTGACATGTTTGCTGGCATCGGATACTTCACCATCCCAATCGCCGCACACTCGATCGCAAAGAGGGTGGTTGCTATCGAAATTAACCCTCTTGCATACAGGTATCTTGAGGAGAACATTCGGTTGAACCGAGTTGAAGATCGAGTTGAGACGATCCTGGGCGATTGCAGCAGGCTATCGCCCATCGATGCGGCAGACAGGGTGATCATGGGCTACCTCTCATCACAACAGTATCTCGGTTCAGGTATCAGTGCGCTGAGAAGTGGCGGAGTCCTCCATTATCATGAAGCCGTCCCAGAACCACTCTATCCAACTCGCCCAAATGAACGCATAAAAGAGGTTGTATTCGAGCTTGGACGTCACTCACAACAAGACGAGTGAAGAAATACTCACCAGGCGTGCTGCACTCGGTAACAGATGCACGAATCAATTAGGCTTGGGGGCCGTCAAGTTACTCTGGTGTTGCGCTTTCCTGAGTTTTGACGTCCAGTATTCTATCTTTCTTGTTAGAAATGCGAGTATTCATTGGTGTGTCTTGTATTTTCCCTTTAGGTTGCTTACTCTGTAAGTAACCCTTGATTACTACGCAATCAAGGTTGTAAAATAGGCGTATAATTTGATTTTGTTCCGATATGAGACAGTTTTAGATTTCAAACGATCATACACATCCCCCATATCATCTTGAATATGATCCAGTTTCGCTGGATCTCGTCAGATTTAAGAAAACAATATAGGTAGTTTGACACAGGTCTTTCTGAAACGGGCTGCAACACACCATGGAAAGTTTACAACTCCAACGCATCATAAATATAATATATCATAAAATCTATGTAATCCATCTGATTTGCTGAGGTTGAGTATGGAGAATTTCAATAAATTATTCTTTCATCCATCATTTAATGACACAATTGAAGAACTTAGCAGATTGAACGTCCAACTGCCTCCAAACCCTTCATATCAGGAGATGGATTTTCATTTGAATACCTATCCGCAGAATGGTAAACTAATTTCGAAAATTGAGGATATTAAAAGTTATTCACTTAGTCCTAAAAAAGGAGAAAAACTTGCACGCAGCAATATCACTCTTTGTGCATATGATGAATCAATAAACAAATTCTCAGGATTAGAGGGAGCTGCATTTTTAACGTCTCATTCTTTGATAGTTCATCACAAAAATGATTATCTTCCCCTGAATCTTTTAACATTTTATTTTTATACTAGAGCTGAATCATTCTCTAAAAATTCCCCTTTGATTAAATACTCACAAGACCCTGAAACGGATTCAAAGAAAGACTATGTAAATGACCGTCACAAGTTCATAGTTGATAATACACCGAATAATTCAATACTGTTTGTAGATGGCCCACTGATAGGCGGAGAAATAAGTTCATACACGCTTAAATTAAATAATGAATTATTAAAAAAGAATGTTGTCCCCCTGTTTTTTGTAAAAAATAGTAATAGCAATTTGGTAACGGACAATATTGAAGAATTGACAGGAAACTATAACTCTGATATGCATTGGGCGTATAGGAGTTTAAAAACTGGAGAGAGAACTAATCTATTCAAATATGTTGATCAATTCAACGAACGAAATGCAAAAATATTCTGTTATCTAAAAGCGTTCAATGTTAGCCCTCAAAGAGTTGAAATACACTCTAGTACTTTTGAAAAACATTCTAATCAGCTTCCAGATTTATTGGACTTAGTGTACTATCTATTACTAGTTCAAGGCGATTTGAAAAATCCTCAAATCCGATCAATCAGTATTGCAGAAAAATACGCTAGAGCCACATTGAACTTAATTGACATTGATAAGTTAATGAAAAGTTCGGGAATAATACCAACAATGAACCAAGAAAGATTTGGGTGGTGAAAAGATGACATGGATTGTATTAGGGGAAAAAAATGGAAAAATAATGTTAGTTTCAAAAAATAATGTTACTGGGTTATTACCAAAAGGGTCATATCTTACCGTTGAAGATAATGATAGTAAATTTATTTTAAGAGTAGATGGCACTTATCAACAAGAACCGTATTCACCCTCACCCATGGTTATTGATATGGATCTGTCACCATTAAACCCCGACCAAAAGTGTCAAAACATTATTACGGCCTACAGAGTGAAAGATATATCAAATCGTTCAGATGGTTTAATTGATTATATAAAACCACAATTACTTGCAAGGCGTTCAAATCAAGAAGAGATTGACCTTGCGTTGGGTGCCACAGGAACAGGCCCTCAAGTATTTATTGCAACAGTGCATTCGGGGCAAAATCAACTTTTAACTGATGACGAAAATAAGCTTATGACCACAAGATTGCCTAACGATATGTTTTTCCATCAGATGTTGATTTGTGGAAAAACTGGTAGTGGAAAAACAGTAGCTACAAAATATTTAGCTCAATATTTTATTGAAGAATTGGAAGGTGCGGTTTTAGCAATAAATGTTAAAGATGTGGATTTTTTAAAAATGGACAAACCCTCTGTTACTAACAGCCCACAGGTTTTAGAAGAATGGAAAACTCTTGGACAAAAGGCCAGTGGAATCGATAATTTCATTGTGTATTATCCAGCTAACACAAATATTAGACCTACTAAAGGGGTCACCCAAGATGTTTGTCAGAGAATCACCTTGAATGTTAGAGAGATAGAACCTGAATCGTTAACTGGATTATTACAGGGAATAACTGATGCAGGGGCACAAAATTTACCTAATATTTTTAGATGGTGGCAAGAAGACAAGATAGATAGAGGGAATGAAGAGGACTTTACATTCAGTAATTTTGTCAAATATTTCCAAAAAGCTCAGGATGACAAGTACCATTTCCGCACTTTAAATAGTCGAGGCGACGAGTTAGAAATAACACTCCATGCCGGAACGTACAACAATATTCTTAGAAACTTGGATAATGTTGTAGATTTTTTCGATAATGAAAACGCTAAATCGTTGGACTATGACGATATTTTGCAACATGGAAAAATGTCTGTAATCGATGTGGCATCGAAAAACGGAGTGCAATTTGGTTCAATAGTTTTAAGACATTTATTAAATCAGATAGTATCCGCTAAAAGTGAGCAAAGATCAACAGTCCCCATATTGATAATCATTGATGAAGTCCATCAATTTTACAATTCAAATGCTTCCAACGAAGCATTAGGCGATTTAGATACAATTTGTAGAACTGGAAGAAGCCAAAAAATAGGAGTAATTTTTTCTTCTCAAAATCCTACAGACATACCAAGAGGGTTATCTTCTGTTATTAATACTAAAATATTTTTTAAATCTGATGCAGCAGCAGCAAAATCACATGGCATTCTTATCAGTTCTGATGAAATGGAGAGCCTGAAAAAGGGTTTTGCGGCGGCATCAATACATGAGTTACCTCAATTGAAACTTTTAAAGTTCCCAATGGCATTTGCAGGAGTTTTCGAAAAAGAGGTGAAGTGAATGAACGAGGAATCAATTGTTTCGTTTTTTGATGCATTATTGGATGATGAAACAGAGAAAAAAATTATAAAATTAATATCTAAAGGTTTGAGCGAAGATGAAATGATAGAGATTCTACTCGGAATTAAAAACGAAGAGGAATGCCTATGATAGAGTTTGATTATATAATTGAAAGAGATATGGGAAATGGCGAGATAGAGACATTTACACCTGATAAACTGCCTACCAAATTGCCTAATCTGGTATACATTGAAGGCCCCAATTCTTCTGGCAAAAGTACACTTTTACATATACTTGCATTAAGCATGTATGGGCATAAAAATAAAAAAATAAATCCTGCACTACGTAATAAGATGGATGCGCTTTTAGATGCACAACATCAAAAATTAACGTTTGAAACAAAAATAACAAACAAAGATGAAAGCCTGAAGATTATATCACGAAAAAAAGGAAAGGATAGTCCAGAGATAGTTTTGTTTGAAGGTAAAAATGGAGAAGGGGAAAAGCCGTTAAGTTTTGAAAGTTTCGAAAATAAATATAATTTAATCTATGATATTCCAGATAAACCAACAGAGAGATTGAACCAACTCACTATAGAGATAAAAGAAGAACAGCAAAGATATGGAAACAAAGTAAGGGATTTAGAAGTTTATATTAGAAATATTATTACTAAAATTTCAGAATCCAGAGATCAAAAACGAATAGATGATTTAAAAACCAAATTAAAACAAATTGAAAAAGAAAAAAAACAATTAGAGAAAGACAAAATACATTCACAAAAAATATTAGAGATCTTGAAAAAGTATATGTGTTGCAGGTATCTTGATGAATATCTTGATAAAGAACAAGCTCTTTCAGAAGAGATTAAAATTCTTGAAAGTAAACGAGCAAGCAGAACTCAAGTTAGCAGGAGATTCACAACCCAATATACTAACTCAAAAAATGAAATCAATAAATCACTTGATAAGATGGACACTCAATTTCGCACTGCAACTACCTTATTAAATAGTTTACTGCCAGCAAAAGAACGACATCATCTGAGTGTTTGGAAACGAATAAACTTAAATGGTGCTATTAACGACTATGTGTTTGATGAAAATTTGGAAAGAGAAATTATTCATTTCATTAATGTTTTAAGCGAGATGAAAACTCGTGAAGAGTCAAACGAATCATTAAAAGAAGCTATGATTATTTCAGATTTAATCAAATTCTTGAGCGAATATGAAAATTCAGAAATTATTTTGCCAGGGGTGGAAATAAGTTTAGTTGAGTTTATTAAAGCTCTTAAAGGGAAAAATAAAAAAAATCAAGAATTGATAGAGCGATTGAATAACTTAGATTCTGCAAAAAAATTGCTAACTGAATTAGATGGCTCAAGGCAAACTATCGAAAAAGAGCTTTCGAGACTAAAAATGCTGGCTGAAAAAGAAGAAGAACATTCAGATACGACTTCTGAAATGGATAACATTGAAAAAGAACTCTCTAAACTACAAAACCGTAAGAAATCGATTGATACTAAATTAGATATTTATGTAGCTAGTATGGATGAATATCCTGATGTTGATGACCAAAACTTAAAAATGAAGATCCGTGAACTGGAAAAAAACAAAGAGTTAACACCATATTTTAGGTATAATGAGGACCAATTGGCTGAAAAGATTCACGAGTTAGAAAAGAGTTTGAAATCTTTAAATGAGGATATAGTCACTAAAGAATTCTATATAAGAGACTATGAGAGAGACATCAGAAGATTAGAAGAAAAAGAACCTCATAAATATCAGCCTTATGTAAATGAACTAAATCAGTTATTCCAAAAAACGGGTCATATTAGCCAAAAATTATTGAAAGAGTATAATGAAAATATTTCTGTGTTGATAAAAAATGACTTGAAAAACCAGAGACTAAAAGATGATAAAAATAAAAAATATTTTTATGAGGTTTCAAAATATCTTGCGAGACGGATTGGAACATTTCATCATATAGATAAAGATTATAAAGCTGTTACTGTAGATTTGATTTCTGGCAAAATTTCAACGGAAGATGGTAAAATAATCCAACTTATAGATATGGGTACTGGTCAGAGTCAAAGCACATATCTTTTAGGGCTACTGAATACAAAAGACGATAATCGCAAGATTATAGCACTTTTTGACGAAGTTGCCATGATGGATAGTACATCTTTGGAGCCTATTTATCAAAAATTCAGAGAACTTTATGAAACAGATCGCTTACTTGCAGGAATTGTAGTGCAAAAAGCAGACGAAGTAAGTATCATACCAATATAGGTGTTGCAGCATGGATGATAGTGTAAAATATTATCTAAATAAATTTTATGATACATTATATACTAATGCAGAGCTCGAAGAGAAATTAAGAAACAAATCACTAATAATAACTTTTCTTGAAAATACAAAAAATACAATATACAAACTTATGAGCGATTCTTCTAAGTCTTCTGCTAAAATCCCAACTAACGTGCTTAATTCTCTTTTAGCAGAGGGTTTAATTCAAAACACTGACGAAATTGACACTTACACAATTACTGCAAAAGGAGTTTGGATGGTTGAAAATGAAAGGGGCACGTTAGATGAAAAATCTTTAATATCCTACATTAACGATAGGTATTTTGTTTACAGTAACAGAAAACCTCTTACAGAGAAGGAAAAAGTCATACTTTTTTCAATGATAGCTGCAAGAACTTTTTCAAAGGACTCTTCAATTGATTTGAAAGAAGATTATGATGGTAAATTAGCAGATACTTGGAAAGAAATTATCGATGAATCATGTGAAAAATTGTTAGAACTATCTGTTATTTCAAAGAAGACTAAAGACACTTTTTATGGGAAATCTGGAAATGAACACGTGGTAAGTGGGCTTTTTAGGCGCAATAATGATCTCCCCCGGAAAACTAAAGGCATATATACCGCGCCAGGCACAAGAAAATATTATTTAGATCTTTATAATAATTCTAAGCTTTCTGATGAAAAACTAAGCTACTTATTTTGGCAAATTTTTAATGGAAAGCTCTCAGAAACTTCAAGAAAAGAAGTTATAAATTTTTGCAATAAAATATCTAACAATAAAAGTATTTTTATTTTCGATATGTCAAAACATATTTTTTCAATGCCGAAATATGATACGGTTATTAAGGATTGTCTTATCGATTCGATTCTTTCAAAGAGGAAATGGGAAATTAGGGCTTAAAGTATAAATGCTTGCAAGAGAGAATGATTATGACACCACTAAATCCGTGCTAACATATGTTTTTGAAAGAACACACAAATTACTACTAAACCAAATGAGAGTTTCATGAAACATATTAACTACACAGCATTACGGTTTCCAGGAGGAAAAACAAGAGCATTAAAGCAGATATTGCCAATTATACCTACCGATTTCATCGAATTTAGAGAGCCGATGGTGGGAGGCGGTTCTGTATTCTTTGCCTTAAAGCAGAAATGTCCTGAAAGAAAATTCTGGATAAATGATATCAATGAGGACTTATACCTATTTTGGAAATACCGTAAAACCGACTCTGATAGACTCATCAAAGAAATTAAGAAAATTAAAGAACGAACTGATGACGGCCAGAAACTTTTCTTAGAACTAACCGACCCCAATAAAAAATTTACAGAATTTGAAAGAGCAGTTCGTTTTTTCATATTGAACAGAATCACTTTTTCAGGTACTGTCGAATCAGGAGGTTACTCAAAACAATCATTCGAAAAAAGATTTACTGATTCCACGATCGGACTTTTATCAGATAGTGAACACATGTTAAAAAACGTAAAAATCACAAATTTGGATTATGAAAAAGTAATCAACAAAAAAGGAAAGAATATATTCATATTTCTGGATCCTCCATATCTATCAAAGAGTAAATCAAAACTGTACGGAAAAAATGGAAAGCTACATACGTCATTCGACCATGAAAGATTCGCAAGAAATATGGAAAAATGCAAACACAAATGGCTTATCACTTATGACAATTGCCAAGAAATAAAGGAATTGTTTCCTTTTGCCAATATTTATGAATGGGAATTACGATATGGTATGAACAACTATAAACAAAAGTCAGTTTCTAAAGGACAAGAATTGTTTATATCAAATTATGAAATCTAATATCTTTTATAATAAAATGTAGAATAATGACAGATGATAACTTTTTACCGTTAATTTTGATATATTGCTCATCATAGCAGTAATATCCAGAATAATCTGGTATATGGTTATTGATTCTCGTTCCATCCCAGATTTTTATCCAGTTATTTATCCACTGGTGTGAGGGTGAGATTCCAAAGAACGTATGTAGATCTTCCTCTAGTTTTCACAAGGAACGGTAGCCTGTTTTGACTAAACCATTTGTTTTCTCCTTGAGTATCGATGCGTATCGATGATTCGGTTCTATGATTGAGTTATAACTGGTTACAAACCGTTTACTATAACTACACTTTTGTAGAGGTATCTCCTCAACAGAGATTCTGCAATCTCCAAGACTTGGAAAAATGGTTTATATAATAAATACATTCTCTGAAGCCCGAGAAACATGCTGATTAAATACCTTTCAGAACTGAGCCAGATGGAACTTGAAAATCTCCTTTGATGCGCTAAGGGAGTATACGAGAAAATTTGACCACGCAGAACTGACCGAGATAGCGGTAACCCCTGAGGAGATGACAAATGCCCTTCACGCGATCGATCAACGATTGTTTGAACATCTGCAAAGGGCAGCCGCGAACATCAGAGAATTTCACGAAAAACAGAAAACTAGTGACTGGTACACGGAGATCAGCGACGGAATAACACTCGGGCAGAAAATAACCCCTCTTAAACGGATTGGCGCCTACGTGCCAGGTGGCAGAGCCGCATACCCGAGCACTGCACTCATGACGATCATACCCGCAAAGGTTGCAGGCGTAAGCGAAGTTTTTGTGTGCACGCCACCACAACCAGACACGGGCATACACCCTGCAACACTTGCAGCATGCCATGTTGCAGGAGCAGACCAAGTATTCAAAGCAGGGGGTGTCCAAGCAATTGCTGCAATGGTATATGGCACCAAAACAATACCGAGAGTCGACAAAATAGTTGGGCCTGGAAACGCTTATGTTACGACGGCAAAGACGATTGTCCGTGAAGAGTGCGAGATCGACTTTCCAGCAGGACCAAGCGAGGTGCTCATAATAGCAGACGAAACAGCAAGGCCAGAAAACGTGGCGTGGGACATGCTCGCACAATGCGAACACGACCCGAGTGCAATCGCAATCCTTGCCACAACATCACCCCGGCTTGCAGCAAAAGTGGAAGAGGTGATCAACAGAGAACTAAAAGATTGCGAGCGGAGAGAGATAATCATAGAATCGCTCAAACACTCCGCAATACTCAAAGCCACAACACTGGATGAATGCATCAGATTTTCAAACCGATTCGCACCAGAACACCTCCAGATCATAACCCAACGACCCGAAGAGATCCTTGAAAAAACCGAACATGCAGGTTCTATATTCATTGGAAACAACACACCGACAACAGCAGGCGACTACGCCTCAGGCACAAATCATGTACTGCCAACAGCCGGGCACGCCAGGGTTTACTCAGGACTCAACACAGACCATTTCATCAAAAAAACAACCATCCAGATAATAAACAAGAAAGGACTCGCAACACTCAAAGAGACGATCACCACCCTCGCAGAAGCAGAAGGACTCTACGCACACGCAAAAGCAATACGAGCACGATTTTGAGGATTAATTTTCATAATCCTTATTTTTTTAGGATTTTCGGTTTTATGTGTGTATTTTTCATTGGAGTTTTTTTATTGGTTTGTTTTGTAAGTCCAACATGTAAAAGTGGAACGAAAGAGCATTTACACGCTTTTTCACGCTGTGTACCTTATAAAATCATCACTGCACAGTAAAAACTACAGACAGAGATTTTTATACCCAAATTTCCACACTCAACTAAGAAAAGAAACAATGGAGGTTAAATCTCTATTTTTGCGATAAGGTCTCCTTTTGCAGTTGGAACTGATTCTGCTACTGGCTTGCATTTTGCCTGCATGAGGTATGCTATTGGTCTGTAGTTGTGTTCTGTCAGGCTTTCGTAGTTTGCCATGCCCTTGCTGATGATGATATCTGCACTCTCGATAGCAACTCTCACTTCATCAGGCACTTCTTTCATGCATATTCCCACCGCGTTGCTGCCGGTCGTGAGCACTCTATCCACCTGTTTTTCTATTCCGAGGTTTTGCACGTCTTCTATTGTGGCGTCGTTCAGGATTGGTGCACCTCGCACGACGAGTGTGATCGTGCCACCGAGTGCATGTATCTGTTCAAAGAGCAGTGTGTCAAGAACGATTTCTCCACAGTTGTCCGTCAAGTAGGTCACGTCCCCGCTTGCAAGTTTTCTTATCTCATCTGTGTCGTCGATTGCAAGTCCGTTTGCTCCAAGCTCTTTGAAGACTTTGTTGAAGTTCGCTATCGGTGCTTTAAACCCTTGGACTCCAAAGTCAAGGGTGTTTCCGATGGTAACTGCAACAACAGCATCTCTAAAAGGGTCCTCTGACTCTCTGATCTGGTTCTTCACAGAAGGCAGCAGTCTGAGTGCCGCAGTGTTGCTCAGTTTCTTCAGTTCGAGGTAAGGATCGGAGTCATTCAGGGTTTCATAGACTTCCCTGTGCACCTGTGTTGAGATCACGTTAGTAGATCTCTCTTTTTCGAAGGTTGAAGCGAGCACTCTGAGTCCAGTCTTCAGTGCCTGCATCTGGAGTTCGTAATCATCTGTCGAGAGTGCTGCTTCAAATTGCACTCTGGATAGTAGGCATGCTGCACACTGTGGAGCGGGTTTCATCTGATCACCATTTAATCACTACTGATAGTTTACAGTCTTCTCTCTCTTCAATTCTTCTATTTCATCTCGTACCTCTTCGTTCTCGACACGAAAGAGTATCAGGGTTGCTGCCAATGTGATATAAGCAGCAAAGTTCACCGCTAGTGGGAGTATCACTTCTGTGCCACTGATGCCACCCCCACCTATCACAAGTGGGTGGTGTGCCCTCCACAATCGGATCGAAAGAAAACTCAATGGCACACAGATAAATCCAATGACCCCAAACACCGCAGATAGTCTCGCCCGCTTCTCAGGTTCTTCTATAGCCTGACGCACCATAAAATAAGAAAGATAGATCAGGAGCAGGACAAGAGACGTGGTAAGCCTCACATCCCAGAGCCAATAGACCCCCCATGCGTTCTTCGCCCAGATAGACCCACTTATCAAAGTGAGCGCTGCAAAGACCACACCAACCTCGCCTGCAGAAGATGCACGAAAATCCCACAACCGTGCACTCGAATGCCCCCCCTTGTTCAGCCCTCCCCGTTCAAGGCGAAGATAGATTAGGTTCGATACAAACAGAACCCCAAAAGCCAGGTACGTCGTAATAGCAATGGGCAGGTGAAAATAGAAGATCTTAAAACTATCCTGATAATTCTGCCATTCTTGCTCGCTCATAAAAGACCCACGCTCACCCGCATCAACAGGCACAGGCGCAGTACAAAAAATCATGAAACTTGCACACACAACAAAGAGAATTGACAGAACAATTAAGATCCGTTTAACCAAGACGCCGACCATCAACCACGTGCTATGATCCACATTCCATAAAAATCCTTTCTGCCCTTGCGCAAGTGTTAAATGGTCTTCAGTGATAAACCTGCAATCACAAAATTGAGAATCACAAAAGTGACTGACAAGAGAATAAATAGTGACATTCGAGGTGTTTTGTGCAGACAGACCTGTATGATAGAGTGATCGAGTTGGCGCGGCGGCGGGGTTTTCTCTGGAATTCCTTTGAATTATACGGGGGTGCTGCTGGTTTCTATGACTATGGGCCACTTGGCGCCATCCTGAAACGCGCGGTTGAAGACCTGTGGAGGGAGTTCTTCGTCCTACGAGAGGGTTTCTTCGAGATCGAATCCCCCACGATCGGGATTGAAGACGTGTTTCGTGCATCAGGTCATCTAAGTGGTTTCTCCGATCCAATCACAGAGTGCATCAAGTGTAATGAACCGTTTCGAGCAGATCACCTCCTGGAGGGTATCGTGAGCGATGCCGATGGCATGTCAACAAAAGAGCTTGAAGAGTTGATCCGATCGCACAACATCAGTTGTCCCGAGTGCAGCGGCGAGCTCGGTGGTGTCTATGACTTCAACCTGATGTTCGAAACGACGATTGGACCAGGTAAGGGCCGCAGAGGCTATCTTCGACCAGAAACCGCTCAGGGCATGTTTGTTAACTTCCCACGATTGTTACGATTTTATCGTGAAAAACTACCATTTGGCGCGGTGCAGATTGGAAAATCCTACCGCAACGAGATATCACCACGCCAGGGCGTGCTGCGCCTGCGCGAGTTCACACAAGCCGAAGCCGAGATCTTCATCGATCCAACCGACAAAACAGAACCGAGGTTCAAAGACGTGGCTTCAAGTGAACTCACACTCTATCCTGCAAGCATCCAGGAAGCAGGTGAAGAGCCGATCCAGATGCGACTCGGCGAAGCGGTCGCAGAGGGAACCATTGCACACGAATCCCTGGCGTACTACATCAATCTGACCTATGAGTTTCTGACAGCAAGTGGAATTGATCCAAAACGGCTCAGGTTCAGACAACACCGTGATGATGAAATGGCACACTACGCAGCCGACTGCTGGGACGCAGAAGCCTACCTCGACCGCTTTGGCTGGGTGGAACTTGTCGGAATCGCTGACAGAACAGACTACGACCTGCAAGCACACACCAGAGTGAGCGGAATGGAACTCGGAGTGTTCAAAGAATACGAAAAACCAAAACGACAAAAAGTGATCAAAATAAAACCAAAGATGAACTACATCGGTCCAAAATTCAAGAAGAGAGCCAAGCAAGTAGTAAAAACACTGGAAAAACTATCGCTCGGAGAGATCAGCGGAGAAACGATCACAATAGAGGTTGACGGCGAAGAAATAAGACTTGGAAGCGAAGCCTTCACAATTGAAACACTGATCGAAGAGATCAGCGGCGAAAAAATCATACCACACGTGGTAGAACCAAGCTTCGGACTCGACCGAATAATCTACACCATACTCGAACACTCATACCGCGAAGAAACCGTCGAAGACGAAGTCAGAAAAGTCATGGAACTACCAGAAAAGATCGCCCCCATAAAAGCAGCAGTACTCCCACTCCTCACAAAAGACGAGCTGATCACACCTGCAAAGAAAATCGAAACCAAATTAAAAGAAAATGGGATCCAAACCACCTACGACGACAGCGGCACAATTGGACGCCGCTACAGGCGAAACGACGAAATCGGAACACCATACGCAATAACAATCGACTACACCACCCTCGAAGACGAAACAGTCACAATCAGAGACAGAACAACCATGAAACAGATACGCAGACCAATCAAAGAGATCGAATACCTGATAACACGTCTAATAAGAAGAGAAGAGAAATTCAACG
>NJEL02000034.1 GCA_002254825.2 Methanosarcinales archaeon ex4572_44
AAGATGCCGTATACAACTTTTGCCTTCATTTTAGCCGCCCTTGCTATGGTAGGAATGCCACCGAGTGTAGGATTCGTAACAAAATTATACCTGATAATTGCATGCATGGAAGCAGGCCAATTCATATTTGTGGTGGCGATATTCGCTAGCACGCTCCTTATCGTGTACTACTTCTGGCGGGTGATAGAATATATGTATATCCGGACAGGAGATAAAGATGACAAAGAAGTAGAAGTGGACGAGGTGCCAGTGAGCATGCTCATCCCCATATTAATACTTGGAGTTCTCTGTTTCATAATCGGGATTGTCTGGCTCATAGATATACCCCTGCCAATGATGGATGCAGTTAACTCGCTATTTGGATTAGGGGGAATGTCCTGATGATAGTGGAAGTTGCATGGCTATGCTTCATATTTCCTTTTGCAGGTGCGCTCTTATCCCCTGTCTTAGCCAGAATCCATCCAAAGATTAGAGACTATGGAGCGCTCTTCTTCTCGTTTCTTGCTGCTGTCTGCAGCTTGTCGTTCATACCTCATCTATTTAACACGTCGAGGTTGCCAATCGAGAGTTCTTTTGTCTGGCTTGTGCATCCTATAGAACTGAAAGTTGGTGTTTTAATCGACCCCGTGAGTATAGTGATGGCGAACGTGGTTGCAGTTATAAGCTTCATCATAATGGTTTACTCTTTGGGGTACATGAAGGGGAGTCCATCCTTAACACGATGGTGGATGTGGATGAACATGTTTATCGGAAGCATGCTCCTCCTGGTTCTTTCCAACAATCTGCTATTTCTATTCATCGGGTGGAAGATGGTAGGTCTCTGTAGCTGGGGATTGATAGGTTTCTACCAGAAGGATGAAAAGGAATACTGGATAGGTGGACCCCCTCCAACTAAATACTGCACTCCGTCCCACGCAGGCTTGAAAGCATTGGTTGTAACGTCTGCTGGAGACGTTCTCATGCTGGGCGGGATTTTAATGATCTATTTCTATTCTGGAACCTTAAATATACTAGAGCTCTATGAAACCTCACCAGTATGGCTACCAGAGATGGCAAAGTCATCAGGAATGCTCCTGCTGGCAACTGTTCTACTTCTATCGGGACCCATCGGCAAGTCTGCACAGTTCCCATTTCACGAGTGGCTTCCAGAGGCTATGACAGGTCCTGCCCCTGTTTCAGCTCTGATTCACGCAGCAACGATGGTTAAGAGCGGAGTGTATCTGATCGCCAGACTTATTCCAATCTTCTACTATGGCTACTGGGTGGCTGGAGTCGCTGACGCTTCTTATTTCTTCATCATAATCGCATGGGTCGGGGTGATCACAGCCTTCTTGGCAGCTACCCAGGGCATGGTTGCGCTGGAGCTTAAAAAAGCTCTTGCCTTCTCTACCGTCAGTCAGATAGGTTACATGATGCTTGCGTTGGGTGTAGCAGGATTAACTGTTTCTAGTTTGGAGGGTGGCTTTACTTCAGGGATATTTCATCTGGTGAACCATGCTCTCTTCAAGGCTTGTCTCTTCTTATGCGCTGGCTCGGTCATTCACACTGCCCATTCTATCTACATGAACGATATGGGATCCATCAGAAAGTACATGCCGCTTACAGGCATTTTCATGTTCATTGCATCTCTATCTCTAATGGGGGTTCCGCCACTGCCTGGATTCTGGAGCAAAGACGCCATTCTACTAACATGCCTGGAAACACACAACTATCCCTTATTCATACTTGCCTTAATCACTGTAGTTCTAACGTCGTTTTATACGGCACGTTTTATAGGAATGATTTTTTATGGAAAGGAGAGCAAAAACATAGAACGCTTAAAGCAGAAGGGTGCACATCTCGGGGAAGCTCACCGTGCAATGGTTGTTGCATGTGGTGTTTTAGCAGCAATAATTATTGTTTTTGGCATATTTGGTCTTTCACTTGAGCATTTGCTGGGCAAAGGATTCGGGCATACTCTGGAGCAACTTCATCTACCTGTTGAAGCTATCGAGCATTCAATGCCTCATCTATTGGTTCCTATTCTCTCAGTACTCTCAGTCGCTATAGGTATTGTACCAGCATACTTACTGTACTTCTCTGGTAAGGTCGATCCTGCTGGCATAGTGGAGAAGTATGCAGTTATAAGAGTGTTTCATAATTTTTTTTGGAACAGGTGGTACATAGATAGTTTTTATTACATGTTTTTTGTAGGTGGAATAACCAAGCTGTACACTTTTGTACCCAAGTATATCGAAGAGCCACTGGACAAAGTGTTCCATGTGATACTCCCCGCCATTCCAGGAAGACTTTCCGATCTGGTGAAGCACACTCAGCTTGAGAGAGGGCTTTTAGCATCCAATCTGATTTATGTCCTTCTATTCTACATATTTGTCTTGCTTTTGATATTAGTGGTGGTGATGACATGATACCTTACATTCTTCTTCAAATAGTAGTGCTGCCAGTTATAGCCTCAATATTTATATTTTTAACAAGATATAAAATAGGTAAGAAGGCTGGCTGGATAGCAGGCATCACTCTTCTGTACACCACTGCTCTTCTCTCTCTGGTCGGTATCAGGGTTTATCAGGGCGAAATAATTTCTGAAGAATATCTATCGTTCCCAATGGTGAACTTAAATCTCTTAGCCGATGGTTTGAGCATACCAATTGCACTGATAATGAATCTCTGCTGCATAGTCCTGGCATTTTACTCAATACACTACGTAGAACACAGAATAGAGCTGATATACGGAGAAGTAGACAAAAAAACATGGCTCATGTACTACACAAGGTTCTTCATCCTATTTTCCTTCTTTTCCACAGGGTTCATGGGCATTGCCTTCTCTACAAATCTTATAACGATGTATTTCTTCATGGAACTACTGACCATCATCCCGCTTTACTTTATAATGGCTCAATTCGGCTATTCCGACTTCATAGAGCGTTATAAAGTTGCCCTCATGTGCCTTTTCTGGGGAATCGCTGGAGCAACCTTCTTCCTAATAGGCGTCCTCTTAGCATACACCCAGATCGGCAGCTTTGAAATCTCAGATTTACACGCTCTATCAGGAAATCCATTAGTAACATGGATCATAATATGCATGCTTCTCGGCTTGTTCAGCAAGCTTGCAATATTCCCACTTCATGTCTGGATGCCCTGGGTCCACGCAGAACACCCGACCTGCATAGCAGGACTACTCGCGGTTTATGCAAACATAGCGGTTTATGTGCTGGTCAGAGTTATCATCTTACCACTTTACGATGATTTCAAAGTGTTCAGCATACCTATCATGGTACTGGCTCTGATAACCATGATATACGGCTCCCTTCTCGCCATGGCTCAAACCGACGTAAAACGATTCGCAGCGTGTTCAACCATAAGCCAGATATCCTACTCTGTCCTTGGATTAGGTGCACTCACAATCTGTGGTATCGAAGGAGGACTATTCTTCTTCCTGAGCCACATCATGGGCAAAACAATCCTATTCTCAACCGCAGGCATACTGGTCTACACAACAGGTATCAGAGACATGAGACAGATGGGCGGACTCGCATCCAAAATGCCAATAACAGCTATACTCTGGATAATGGGCGCTATGATGCTCTCAGGCTTACCACCCTTCAGCACATTCACAGCAGAATGGATAATGTTCACAGGCATATTCCAAACAGGACTACAAGGCTCCTCAAATGCACTGATAGTTGCAATTCTGGCAGTATCCGCAGTTGCATTAACGATTGCTTACACATTCTGGTCAGTGAAAAGAATATTCTTTGGACCCCTAAATCCAAACCTATCAAACGACAACATCAGAGACCCACCCACACTGATGTGGATCCCACTCATACTATTAGCCATTGTATCAATAATCCTGGGACTGTACCCTAAACCCATGATGGACCTCTTCAGTCTTGTGATTGGAGTAATATAAAAAAATAAGCCAGCATGGGAAGTTGTGCACAATACTGCAAACATGCACCAGAGGGATAATATATATTTTGGTATGGGTGGAGTAAATATCCAAAGGTTTTTATTGTATAAAATAACTATCTGCGCCTGATTAATATTATGGAGGTATACAAAATATGGATGCAACTTATTGGTTGTATATTGCTCCTGTAGCAGGCATTATCAGTCTGATTTTCGCAGGCTTGTTCGCCAAGAAGGTGCTGAGTTATGATCCTGGGACAGAGAGAATGCAGGAAATATCCTCAGCGATTCAGGAAGGAGCAATGGCATACTTGAATAGACAGTACAAGACAATCGCAGTTGTGGCAGTTATTCTCACCGTCGCCATTGCTGTTGGCTTGAAAGAGCATGATGGAATGAGGATAGCTGTTGGATTTATCGTAGGAGCGATTTTCTCAGCCCTTGCAGGCTACATCGGGATGAACGTCTCAGTGCGAGCCAATGTCCGAACGGCAAACGCTGCAAAAGAGGGCCTGAGCAAAGCACTGGGCATTGCGGTTAAAGGTGGTGCAGTCACGGGTCTCTCAGTGGTTGGCTTGGCACTCCTCGGGCTCAGTGGACTCTACTTAATATACGGCGGAGAGCCCAGGCATGTTGACCTTGTGGTTGGCTTCGGCTTCGGCGCAAGCCTCATCAGCCTATTTGCAAGGGTTGGCGGCGGCATCTATACGAAAGCTGCTGACGTTGGAGCAGACCTCGTTGGAAAAGTAGAGGCAGGCATACCAGAGGACGATCCGAGAAACGCTGGTGTGATCGCTGATAACGTGGGCGACAACGTTGGCGATTGTGCAGGCATGGGTGCAGACCTCTTTGAGACATACGTGGTAACACTTCTTGCTGCAATGCTACTCGGCTCACTTGTAGTAACCAAGATCGAAAACGCAGTTATGTACCCCTTAGCACTTGGTTCGGTTGCGATATTTGCATCGATCATAGCTATATTCTTCATACGTCTTGGCGGCGGCAAGAATATAATGGGTGCGCTCTACAAGGGTGTTGCAGCATCAGCAATCATCTGCCTCATAGCCTTCTACTGGATAACCCAGATACTATCAATTCCCTTCAGGTTCTACTACGCAGCGATCATCGGGATCATCATAATGGTGCTGATGGTTATTATAACAGAGTACTACACATCCACAAAATACAGACCTGTTAAGAAGATAGCAGAGGCATCCAAGACAGGTGCAGGCACCAACATCATCGCAGGACTCGGTGTCGGAATGGAGAGCACAGGACTTCCAGCAATAGTAATCGTTGTAGGCATTCTCGCATCATTCTACCTCGCAGGCGGTGCAGCTGACCCAGAACTCGGCTTGTACGGTATTGCTATTGCAGCAGCAGCCATGCTATCAGTAACAGGCATGATAATCACACTCGACTCCTACGGACCAATCACAGACAACGCAGGCGGCATTGCAGAGATGGCATCACTCCCAGAGAACGTGAGAGAGACAACCGATGCACTTGATGCAGTCGGCAACACCACCAAAGCAGTGACAAAAGGATACGCAGTGGGATCGGCAGCACTCGGCGCCCTTGCACTCTTTGCAGACTACGCCCACAAAGTAGATCTCCTGCCAAAAGACCTCAGCCTCACCGAACCACTCGTACTCGCAGGACTCTTCATCGGCGGACTCCTACCATTCATATTCAGCGCAGTCACCATGAACGCAGTGGGTGACGCAGCTTTCAGAGTGGTGGAAGAGGTGCGCAGACAATTCAAAGAGATACCAGGGATAATGGAAGGCACAGCAAAACCAGAATACGGAAGATGCGTAGACATCGTCACAAAATCAGCACTCAGACACATGATAGTACCAGGCATACTCGCGATAATAGTGCCACTCTTCGTAGGGCTCGTACTCGGTAAAGTAGCACTCGGCGGAATGCTGATAGGTGTTATCGTCTCAGGACTGCTCCTGGCGCTCATGATGGCAAACGGCGGAGGAGCATGGGACAACGCCAAAAAATCGATCGAAGACGGACTCTACGGCGGCAAAGGCTCAGAAGCACACAAAGCAGCAGTTGTAGGCGACACAGTAGGAGATCCATTCAAAGACACATCAGGACCCGCATTAAACCCGCTGATAAAAGTGGTCAACATGATAGCAATCCTGTTCTCAGCAATCTTCATCAGCAGCGGAATCATCTAAAAACCCAACACCCCTATTTTTACATTTTTTTTACATTTTTTATTTTAAAGAGTTCGTCTCTCATCTACCTCTCTAACAAGCTCTCTGGCACAGGCAAGCCCCGCTTTTATTGAGCCGTTCATGCTGCGTTCAGGATAGTTTGGGTGTGAGAATATTCCTGCAAGGTATAGGTTTTTTATCGGGGCTTTATATGGCAGGATTTTCTTCCGATACCCAGTCTCATAGATCGGTGCCGTGCACATGTCTCTTGCAAGTTTCCACCAAAGCACTCTATCTTTATTGAATGCTGGGAAGAGTTTCCCGAGGGTGTTGATGTAGAGTTCTGCCACTTCTTCTTCTCGTGCAGTCATGAGACTAGCACTGGCATCATGGATGTATGTTGTGAGGTAGACGAGGTGATCGCCACCATAATTCTTGGGTGGTAGGAGGTTTGTGTGCTCGATCACTGCGCCGAAATGGGCGTCTGGTTTTATGTTGAGCCAGTACGTATCTTTCATGAGTCTCTCTTCAAGCCCGATCAAAAGGCATACACTCCCCTGGTACCTGATACTTGTGCCAGAGCCATGCTGAGAAGTTTTTGACACTCCTCCATGTTTAGGCAGCACCATCGCAGGTGGAATTGTAGAGATTACAGCATCAGATGGGATAAAAGACCCCTCTATTTCAACTCCAATCACTTCACCCCCTTCAATCGTGACACGATCCACACGTGCGTTGCATCTGATGACTCCACCACGATCTGTGACCACTCTCTGGACAGCGTTGATCAGATTCTCAAAGCCTCCGCAAATGTATCCGAGCTTCTCACCGCGAGCCCCACGATTGGAGCGGAGATTAATTCGTGATAATAACCATGCGGCAGAGACTCTGTCCATATTCTCTCCGAACTTGCTCTTCAGGAGTGGTACAAAAAAATTATCAAAGATGGAATGATTGGCAGATTCAAGTATCCATTTCCGTGCCGTAACCTCATCAAAAGGCATTGGATCTTCTATTCTCTTTGATTGCATCACGAATCGTGCCAATCTGAGCGTATCCCTAAATGTGAGATCTGGGAATTTCAAAATCTGGATCGGTGTATCGAGTGAAAAGACTTTTCCACGAGTGTAGTAGCCCGTAGTAGCTCGAAGCCATGCAAGCCTGTCTCCAAGCCCGAGTTCATCGATCAGAGCTCGAAGCTCGCCGTCCGATTCGAACAAGTGGTGATAGTATTTTTCGATCGAGTAGCCGTTGATGTTATAACTTGCAAGCATCCCACCCGGCACAGAATCCTTCTCGAGGACCATTGTCTCATAGCCCGATCTTGTGAGGTCGTAAGCTGCTGTGAGCCCTGCAAGCCCGCCACCAATTATAATCACTCGCATGGTCGTTACCCGCGCCACCAATCCAATCCTATCTTCTCGTCTCGTCTCTCAAACGAAGCCTCGGGCTTGATCCCAACAATCCAATCAACTCACTATTCAACTCACTATCAGTTGGCATGGTCAAACTCCAACACGAGAAAATCCTCATTTGTTCGGATTTCTGGTTTGTCTCTTCTCCAATTCCTCCAGTTCCAACGTCGTTTGCTATCGCTGCTGCAAGCCCGTATTTATCCATAGACTCTCTCGCACGTACAATCAGCTCTTGCTGGGATACGTTGGTCTCTGCTTTGAACCCAATGATTATTAGATGTGGGCATTCTATTCGAACCTTATCGAGTAGTTTTGGCATAGGCTTGAGTGTTAGGGTCTTTGCAGCATCGGATCGGATCTTTGCAGCCGCTGCCCCGTCCACGGTGAAGTCGGATATTGCAGCAGCACTTATGAGCACGTCTGCATCAACGGCTTCTCGCAGTACTGCTCTTGTCATCTCTTCTGCACTCTCCACCATGATTTCTCTTATGCCATGAATATTTCTTCTTGCCGTGTGAACTATCGTGACGCTGGCACCACGACGATAAGCTTCGAGAGCAAGCTCTATTCCAGTGCGACCAGAGGCTCGATTGGTGATTATCCGAATAGGATCGATTCGCTCACTCGTAGCACCGCCCGTTATCAATATCTTCTTCCCGTCAAGACTATGAGATCCAAGGACACGCTCAACCTCAAGCACCACATCCTTAATGGCTGCAATCTTTGCAGCACCCTCTTCAAACACTGGCTCAACAAAGAAGACGCCCATCTCTCGAAGCCTCTCAATGTTATCCACGACCGCCATATGATTGTACATTGCCTCGTGCATGGCAGGCACAACCAACACAGGCTTTCCAGAACCAAGCGCTGTTGTAGCAAAAGTCGTAACACTCGTGTCATCGATGCCACACGCAATCTTGCTCAGCGTATTTGCCGTTGCAGGCGCAACCAACAAGAGATCACCCACACCCTCCACCCCACAGTAGGCCACATGCTCCACCCCACCTGTAATGGTTGTAACTACTTCTTCTCCACACGCATAATGCATGGCATCTGGGTGAAGTATGTGTGTAGCAGCATCAGTCATCACAGGAATAACACTCGCACCCCTACGAGCAAGGCTTCGTGCAAGCTCCACAGAACGCACCGCGGCAATACTCCCCGTCACGCCAAGAACGATCGTCCTGCCTTCAAGCGAACTCGACTCAACACCACAAATCATCTTAGCAGGATGCATCAACAGTCACCAACCACAATCACCAAAGCCATCTCTAATTTTACCAAGCTTAGCCTTTTCGCTCCACCAGTTTCAACACACGACAAGTTGACAAACCAACCTTATCGATGTTTTTATATATCATATTATGTGAGTTGTGGTTGTGATCATATGATCGAGATAACAGATTCTGCATTGAAAGAGGTTAGACAGATACAGCGGAATGAGAAGATGGAGGGTCATGGGCTTCGTATTTATACGGCTGGTGTAGGTTGCAGTGGTCTGCGATACGGGTTGAGGCTTGTGGATGCGAAGGGAGAAGATGATTCTGTCTTTGATTCAAAAGGGTTGAATATTTATGTTGAGGGTGAGCTTGGGGATAGAAGGGGTGGATTCATAATTGATTACATTGATGATCAGCGCGTTAAAGGCTTTACGATTGGGAGAATAGGTCTTGGTTGTGGGTCAGCATGCAGCAAGGTGTGAGTTGAGGTGGTACGGTCATGATTCCAGGCATGGGACGAGGGATGAATCCTAAGAAGATGAAGCAGATGATGAAGCAGATGGGAATCGATCTCGAAGTACTTGACGATGTAAAACAGGTAGTGATCCAATTAGAGGATAAGGACATAGTCTTCAACGACGCTCAGGTGACGATCATGGACGCGCGTGGCACGAAGACCTATCAAGTCACTGGCACGCCAGAAGAGATTGCACACGGGATAGAGATACGAGAGGACGATGTCAAGCTCGTGGTTGAACAGACAGGCAGAACAGAAGAAGATGCGCGGGGTGCACTGGAAGAGACTGGTGGGGATATTGCAGAAGCCATAATGAAACTGACAGAAACATAGGAAAATAGAAAAGCTTAAAAGCACAGCCATGATACCAAAACTATATCAGTTGGAGTTGGACAATGATTACGAAAGAGAAGTTTGTTGTTGATCCTGTGACTGATGAGATGCGGAAGAGGGCAAGGAAACTTGGGATCAGGACTGTGTGGGAGAGGTTTAAGGAGAATCATGCTCGTTCTAAGGATGCACCGTTTCAGGCAACCTGTATGACCTGTCAGCAGGGTCCTTGTGTCGATGTGAAGCGAACTGGAGTCTGTGGTATGAGTAAGGATATTATTATTGCTAAGAACCTAGTTTCAGAGACTGCTATTGGAGCGTCTGCACACGTGGGGCATGGGAAGAGGATTGGAAACATCCTTAGAGGAGTGGGTGAAGGATCTTTTACTGCCTATTCGATCAAAGAGCCTGAGAAGCTGGATATGGCTTATAAGGGTCTTGGATTGAGTGGTGCTGAGACAGATAGGGAGAAGGCGGTCGAGGTGGCAGATGCGGTTTTGGATGATCTATCAAAACTAACGGGCGTGCCGAGGATGCTTGTTTACAGAGCGCTTGCTGAGCGGAAAAAGTTGTGGGAGGAAAAAGGTATCCTTATTAGTGGTGGTTGTCCTGAGATTATGGAGGCTATGAATAGAATTGCGATGGGAATGGATGCTGATATGGAGAATCTGCTCATGGGGGCCTGTCGATTGGGGCTTGTAGACTCATATTGTGGGATGTATCCTGCAACAACAATTCAGGATATTCTCTTTAGTGTCCCAAAACTAGTACAAATAAAAACAAATTTGACTGTTATAAATCCGGAAGAAATTAACGTAATCGTTCACGGGCACATCCCGGTATTGGCTGATGCAGTTGTTGGCGCTGCTGAGGAATATAATGCAGATCCCGCGAACAGTCCTAAAGTCAATGTGCTTGGGATGTGTTGTACCGGTATGGAGGTATTAATGCGAAAAGGAGTTGATTATGCTGGGGATATACTGCAACAGGAGCTTGCAATAGCAACCGGGGCGATTGAGCTGGTAGTGGTGGATATTCAGTGCACTCAACCTGCGATAGTAGACGCGGCTAACCATTTTCATACAGAAGTTGTTACCACTGATCCCATGTCAAAGATTGAGGGTGCAACGCATATTGAATTTGACGCAGAAAGGGCAGATGAGATCGGTAGGGAACTCATAACAATGGCGGTTGATAACTATATTAATAGAGATCAGACAAAGGTTTATGTTCCAAACTATGAGCCACACGATATGATGGGAGGATTTTCAACCGAACAGATCATCGAAGCGTTAGACAAGGTAAAACCAGGAGACCCAGTAGGAGCCCTTGTAGATAACATAAAAAATGGAAATATTCGCGGCGTTGCAGCAGTCATTGGATGTGTTACACCACGAGATGAATACGGATACCGAACTGTTGAATTGCTGAGAGAGCTGATCAAAAATGATATCATGGTTATTCTTACGGGGTGTGTTGCAACAGTAGCTTCTTATCATGATCTCCTAAAGCCTGACCCATCCTACCCGGGTGTTGGCGAAAGCCTGGCGGATGTTATGGATGCAATAGCAACAGCAAATGGACTCGAAGCTCTCCCACCTTGCTTGTTCATGGGAGCATGCGTGGATAACTCACGAATAGAAGAAGTGCTCAATGCAGTTGCAAATCACCTTAACGTCCGAATTGATCAGCTTCCAGTAGCTGCCTCAGCACCAGAATATATTGCAGAAAAAGCAATCCCAATAGGCTTCTGGGCAGTTTCCTTAGGAATCTTCACACACATAGGGGATCAGCCCAACGTAGCAGCAAGCAAAAGAGTAGTTAAGTGGCTAACCGATGATATGGAAGAGATATTTGGCGGAAAATTCTATGTTGAAGCTGACCCCTACAAAACAGCGAAAAAGATAATCGAGGTTATCGACGAGAAGCGCAGGGCTTTGGGGATATGATGGTCAAGATCTATCCACACCAGCATAAATTTATAAATATGAAAATTTATTCATTATTTTATGTTGAGGGTGTGGGGGATTGTAGAGGTTAAAAATTTGGGTATGTGCATGTCCTGCTGAGGTTCTGTTCTCGTTCGATGCTTTATTATACTTTGAGCCACGAGTTTGTTCTTGGAGGGTTTGTCTTTGGAAGCAGAACTTCCTGTTAAAGAGATTATGACGCCTGATGTTGTCACTGTTGATCTTGGATCTTCGTGTGTTGATGCTGCTGAGCGGATGCTTGAGCATGGTATTGGTGGAATCATTGTTACGGACGATGGCCGTCCCGTTGGAATTCTCACCGAGCGGGATCTGGTGGACAAGGTGATCCTGCGTAATCTCCAAGCTTCATCTGTTAATGTGGAGGATGTTATGACGAGTCCTCTGATAACGGTTCACTCTACAGAGCTCGTAAATGATGTTATGCGTAAGATGGCCAGGCTGCGGATACACAGATTTCCAGTTGTGGAGGAGAAGAGGCTTGTTGGTATTGTAACTGACACTGATCTCTTGGTTGTTTCGGCTCAGATGGGTGAGATCTTTGCAGAGCTTATAGAGATGAGTGCTGAGCGTTTCCCGCCGGTCTCTGCTCGTGAATGGGAAGAGACTGGTGAAGAGACTGGCGGATTGATGGTGCAGGGAATATGTGAGGAGTGTGGCAGGTTGAGTGAGAATCTTGCGTTTTTCAATGGTAAATACGTGTGTGAGCTTTGTATCGACACAGACTAAGTGGTAGGTGATTGTCTATGAATGTAGGGGATGTTATGCACAAACGTGTGGTTTGTGTTGTAACCGACAAGGATATGATGCGTGTCACGTCCACACGTTCAAATGTAACAGTTGATGGTTTTGTGAACGAGGTTGCGTTCGTAACACCTGTGGATGATCTGCGATCTGTGTTGTATCGTATGGCTGAGTTGAGACTGCGTTATCTTCCAGTGGTGAGGGGCGTGAATGATGCAGTGGTCATCGGTGTTATCGGACTCTCCTCGATATTTGATGCGTTAAAGGAGCGGGCGCCTGATCAAAGGGTTTCTGATATAATGGCTACCGATATCAAGACTTGCCAGCGCAGTGATACGTTGAACGGGGTGTGGTCTGATCTCCTGGACTTTGGGATATCTGGGATGCCTGTTATGGATGGACAGGAAGTTGTTGGTGTGATAACAGTGCATGATATCCTGAAATCAGGGCATGCACGCCTTGATAGGGAATCACGACACACAAGACAGGTCAGGGTTGAGAAAATAATGAACACGCCCCTTTACACAATCTCCAGAGATGAGACTGCGAAGACTGCGATCGAGCGCTTGTTGAACCTGGGTGTGGGCCGCATCTATGTGGTTGATGGCGGGGGGCTTTCTGGAGTGGTAGATCTGTACGATCTTGCCCGAAGCATGATAGCATGATTGAGCGCGTGATTCACCGAGCATGACAAATAGCAATATCCATATACTTCCTCTTCTTTGTGGTGATATGTGAGGCAGCTCACGGAGAAGTGATAAATATGGATGTTGAAAGTAATCAGACTTCTGAGATACCTGAGAGCCCAGTTACTCTGGAACATATCAAACATAGGATCGTTGTTATGAGTGGTAAGGGTGGTGTTGGTAAGAGTACGGTTGCAGCCAACCTGGCACTTGCACTTGGACGCAGGGGTTATTCGGTGGGGCTGCTCGATGTTGATATCCACGGGCCCACCATCCCAAAGATGCTCGGTGTTGAGGATGAAAAACCTCAGGTCGAGAACAATAAACTGGTGCCAGTGAAGGTGTCAGAAAATATCAAATTGATCTCGATAGCTTTCATGCTCCCTGAAAAAGATTCTCCTATTGTATGGCGTGGTCCGATGAAAAGCGGGGTGATTCGTCAGTTCATAGGGGATGTGGAGTGGGGAGAGCTTGATTATCTCGTGGTCGACCTCCCGCCAGGGACAGGGGATGAACCGCTCAGCATTGCCCAGACGATACCTGAAAGCTATGCATTGATCGTTTCAACGCCACAGGACATTGCACTTTTGAGCGTCAGAAAATCGATAAATTTTGCAAAACTGTTGAAGATGCCGATTGCTGGAATCGTCGAGAACATGAGCGGATTTGTATGCCCTCACTGCGGCGAGAAGACCGATCTATTCAAGACTGGTGGCGGCGAGAGGGCGGCAGATGAGTTCAAGATACCATTTCTCGGAAAAATCCCGATTGACCCGCAGATAGTTGATAGCGGGGATGAAGGAACGCCATTCGTTCTGAAACATGGAGATTCAAAATCAGGCAAGGTATTTGAAGAGCTGGTGTCAAAGATAGAAGAGTTCGTAAAAGACGTTGGGGCGTGATTGACGAGTGAAGATCTGTGCAACGGCAGAATCAGACAATCTTGATGCCGCGGTTGCACAACACTTTGGAAAATCTCCGTATTTCATCTTCGTGGACTCTGTTACGATGGAGTGGGAAGTTGTTGAAAACCCTGCAGACAGAACCGAGAAGGGGGCAGGCATGCAGGTGGCACCGATCCTGATAGAGAGGGACGTTGACCTGCTTATAACCGGGAAAGTCGGGACAAACACATCCCAGATACTTGCTACAGCTGAGATCAAGGTTGTGCAAGGCGTTACTGGAAGCGTGCGCGAGGCTCTCGAAGAACACAAAAAGATGTGGACCGAATGAAGGCATTTGGAAAGAATTGAATCAGACTTCCGAAAGATGAAAACAGCCATTTGAAGGTCTTTACAGATCATTCTTTCGGTGGTCGTCTTTTTCTACTGGCATGGCTGTGAGCGAGCGGTGGTTCTGGTCTGTTGCTACTGCGTCTACGAAGATCCCGAGTTTCAGTATTCCTCTCATTTTTATCAGTAGTGGGTAGGATGCTATCTGGCGTCCGAGTGTGTTTTGGCCGTGGTGTGATTCTGTTAAGATATTTTTCAATGTGGTACCTTTTGGTGCTATCTCTTTTAGCATTGGTACTTCAATCGTTTTTTTGATGGTGTTTCGATAGTTATGGAAGAGTTTTCTGTTTATGCTGATTTTGGTCTCTTCGAGTGGTGTGTTTTTGAATCTCATTGCTCTTCGGATGTTTATTCTGCGGAGTAGAAGACCTCTGTCGTGTATTGTCTGGAGCAGTTCAAGGTTGCGTTGATATGTTCTTTTGCTCTCACCTTTCAGCCCGTGGAGTAGGTTTATTCCGGGGAGGAGTTCTGGCAGTCCGTTTTCACCCTTTTTGGATCCTACTTCGTTTATCAGTTCAACGGCTTTTATCACGTCTTCTGGGTATATCTGGAGGTTGTTTTTGCGGATGACTCGTGGGTCGCCGCTCTCAACGCCCATTGCTGCTACATCTCCTGGGGTGTGGTATTTAATGATGGTCTTTGCGATCTCTCTTGATTCGTCTGGAAATTCTGTGATGGTTGCTGGGTTGAGGTTGTCCATGTGAAGCACTCGGAGTTCTGGTGCGGCTCTTCTGATGCCTCTGTAGAGTTTTTCTATTGCAGCGGGATTTGGTTTGAACCCGTCAGTGGTTTCGATTCCCTTGTAGCTGAAGAGGTCGGGTTGTCTGCCGATCCTGAAGTATCTTGCACCAAAATCGTAGAGTGCTCTTATCTCGTTCACCACGTCAGGGATTTCTCGTGATGAGTGCGGGTAGAGTGGTTCTGTGCAGAAGGAGCAGTGTGTCTCTCTTGGACACCCGCGGTACGTCTCGATTTCACACATGTTGTGTGGGAAGCGTGGATGCTTGCGTATTATCTGTGCGCCTTTTACGCTCCATCGCTTGATCTCACTCGTTGTGTGCCAGCGGTCTGTGTCGCCTTTCTCGGTGAGGCGATCAAAGATTCGTGCTTCAAGGTCTTTCTTTGCTATATACTCGTTTCTAAGAACTGATTTCTGGCTGAGGCGTATGGGTCCTCCGACGATGATCTTTTCATTGTAGCGTGCGATAAAGTCTCTTATTTCCTGGATAGTTGCGGGTTTTGCGTTGAGGTAGCGGCCTGGGACCGTTAGACCAGCGATTACAGCGATCAGGTCTGCTCGATCCATAAGCTCTATAATCTTGGGTTCTGCACGGAGCTGGTCGATTGTGTAGTAGTACACGTCTCTGGGCTTTATTCCAGCGTCGATTAGGGCTCCTGCAATGTACCTCGGGTAAGGGGATATATACGGTGGGACGCCGAGGCATGCTGGCTCGTCCACATACCCGTCGATTATTACCGATCGCATAGCCAACAATCCAAATTTTGCTGTCAGTGGTTATATATATGTGGTTCAGTGTATATGCATCGTGCGTGTGATAGGTATCAACGTCTGTTTCATCTTTTCTGGTGGTTGAGTTTTGAAGCATATCTTTCTGTACATTTATCTATTTGTTCTCTACTGGGCTCTTGTCGCTTTTCTGGATAGAAGAGGTTGGCTTGAGAGATATAACATCACGGCATGGGGCCCTGTCCTGATGGTGCGGACAACACGTGGTCAAGGTTTCCTAGATCTTATCGGGAGAGCAAAGTCGTTCTGGAGAGCTTTCGCAAGTATTGGCGTGCCTGTAATGTTCATCGGCATGCTTTCAATGCTCGCAATCGTCGTACTAGCAGATTATGTCCTCCTTACACAACTTCAAAGCGGAACGATCCCAGCACCTGGAAAATTCAACGAACCAAGAAACATCTTCCTTATACCTGGCTTAAGCGAGTTCATACCTCTTACATGGGGGCTCCTTGCTCTCGCAGTCACCCTCATCGTTCACGAGTTCTCGCACGCCGTCCTCTGCAAAGTGGAAGGTGTTCGGGTCAAATCCATGGGCGTTCTACTAGCACCGATACCGATTGGCGGCTTTGCAGAACCTGACGAAGAACAACTCCTGGACAAATCCGGGACTGGCGGTGAAGAAGTTGCAAGCAAGCCTGAGCGAATGCGCATACTCTCCGCGGGTGTTATGTCCAATTTCGTCACAGCCCTCATAGCATTCACAATCTTCTTCGCTGCACTCGGTGCCATCGCACCGTCCGAAAGGGTGATGATAACCAATGTTGAGGATGGCACTCCTGCAGACGCTGCCGGGCTTGGGTCTGGAATGGCAATCACACATGTAAATGGTGCGAGAATTGAATCTGCCGCCGAGTTCATCCTCAAAACGAGTGGAGTGGATCCTGATTCAGACATAACACTTCGAGTGATGAGTAATGGCGGTGCGAGGAACATAAGCATGCCTGCTGAAAGAAGTGATGGAGAGAAAGAGAGCGGTCTTGTGATCGATAGTGTTGTGAGCGATTCTGCTGCCGAGTCAGCAGGACTCTCTGACAATACGGTTTTAAAACGGATTGATGGCGAGCGAATCAGATCTTTTTCAGATTTTTCCAGTTTCATGGAGACTACTCACGCAGGTCAGCCTGTTCGAGTTGAAGTCTTCAATAAGACCTCCAACCGTACCCAAGTCTTCAATATAACACTGGGTACACACCCTGAGGGATCTGAAAAAGGCTTCCTGGGAATTTCAGCACCTATCATCTTTAAAGGAGCTGCTATCAGCGAGTTCCCAGCAAAAGAATACCTTAACGCACTACAAAACATCCCCCCCAAACTCAGAGGAATCGAAGGCTGGTTCATCATTTTCACCCTCCCAATAATGGGCCTCGGAGGCGAAGGCTTCCCAAGCAACGACGTCCTGATCAACTTCTACGAACCCATCGGAACAGTAGAACCATTCGGAAACGCAATATTCTGGATCATTAGCGCCACTCTCTGGATCGCCTGGATCAACTTCTACGTCGGACTCTTCAACTGCCTACCAGCAGTCCCACTCGACGGCGGACACGTCTTCAAAGACACACTCGGAAGCATCTTCAACCTAATTATGAAAGACGAAGCCCGCTCCGAAAAAATATCCCGCAAAATCGTCACACTCTTCGCACTAGCAATATTCTCATCATTCTTCCTAATGATAACCCTACCCTATATCGTCAAATGGTTTTAAAAACCACAAAACCCAGATTGAA
>NJEL02000035.1 GCA_002254825.2 Methanosarcinales archaeon ex4572_44
ACAATGGCGAGTTGGAGCTTGCAACTGAACTCGCACCTCAGATCAAGCTTGACGTTCCGATCATCTTTGCAGCGATGTCGTATGGTGCGGTTAGTCTCAACGCACACAAGTCTATTGCAATGGCTGCTCAAAAATCAGGGTCACTCATGAACACGGGCGAAGGCGGACTCCACACAGACCTCTATCCGCATGCAGGAAACATCATCGTCCAGGTCGCGTCAGGCAGGTTCGGTGTACACAGCGAATACTTAAACACCTGCGCAATGGTCGAGATAAAAATCGGACAGGGTGCAAAACCAGGCATAGGCGGACACCTTCCCGGCGAAAAGGTGGGTGAGGAGATATCAAAGACCAGGATGATACCTGTTGGAACCGATGCCCTCTCACCAGCACCACATCATGATATCTATTCGATTGAAGATCTCTCACAACTCATCTACGCCATAAAGGAAGCAACCGATTACAGAAAACCAGTCTCTGTCAAGATCTCTGCAGTACACAACGTGGCTGCAATTGCAAGCGGGATCGTTCGTGCAGGGGCTGACGTCGTAACAATAGACGGGTTCCGCGGCGGAACAGGTGCAACGCCCATGGTCATAAGAGACTATGTAGGAATACCGATCGAACTTGCACTCGCAGCAGTCGACCAACGTCTGCGCGATGAAGGAATAAGAAACCACGCCTCGCTCATCTGTGCAGGAGGAATCAGGAACAGCGGCGACGTGGCAAAGGCAATCGCACTCGGCGCTGATGCAACAGTCATTGGAACCGCCGCCCTCGTTGCACTCGGCTGCCGCATCTGCCAGAAGTGCTACACAGGAAACTGCGCATGGGGAATCGCCACCCAGAAACCCGAACTCGTGCGCCGACTGGATCCACAGATAGGTGCCATGCGGCTCTCAAACCTCCTTGCAGCATGGGGCCTAGAGTTAAAAGAGATCCTTGGCTCGCTAGGTGTAAACTCCATAGAATCCCTGCGCGGCAGCCGCGAACGACTGCGCGGCGTGGGACTAGACGAACAGACATTGAAGCTGCTCGGAGTAAAACCGGCAGGAATCGGACAATAAAACGAGTGTGGTGAGGTAAATAGCGACGAGAATCGACTGCAAAGGCTTATACTACCGAAAACAGAACAAGATCATCCGCGATGCCGCAAAAGAAGGCGAGACCGAGTTCATACTTGACAATGCAAACGGACAACGCTACATAGGAAACGGCATTAATGAAAAGATCAAGATCACCGTGAACGGTGTTCCAGGAAACGATCTTGCCATGTTCATGAACGGACCCTCAATCATCGTCAACGCCAACGCACAGGACGGCGCTGCAAATACCATGAACGCAGGCGAAGTCATCGTCCACGGAAGCGCAGGAGACGTCATGGGCTACGGCATGCGCGGCGGAAAACTGTACATCAAAGAGAACGTTGGATACCGCACAGGAATACACATGAAAGAATACAAAAGACAGGTGCCAGTAGTAATAGCAGGCGGCGTTGCCGGAGATTTCTGCGGCGAATACATGGCAGGAGGCATCCTGATCCTACTCGGATTAAATAGGAATAAGAACACGCCGATCGCGGGAGACTACCTCGGAACAGGCATGCACGGCGGCGTAATCTACATCAGAGGCGAAGTCGATGAGCACACCCTGGGCAAAGAAGTGAGCGTGCTTGATGTGGATGAGAAAGACACGAAACTGCTGAAGAAACATCTCTCCGAGTTCTGCAAGCACTTCGGATTTGACCTCGAAGAGATCATGAAAGAACCATTCGTCAATTTGCTCCCAGTCTCTAGCAGACCATACGGGGACTTGTATGCATATTAAGAAGAGTAGATGAGTAGTAGATAGCCCAGAGAAGAGAATGTTATCCAGAAGCCAAACTTCCTTTCAAGAAATGAAGATCTTGAGTTGTGCTTTTCATCCTTCAAACAATACTATGCTCTTTCTCTCGGCGATGAACCCGCACTCTTCTGCATATTTGAAGTAGGTGTTGAGGCTTTCGATGCTCTTCTCGTCAAGCTCGTAGTTGAGTGTGTGGAGATAGTCTTTCATCATCTCTTCATCGAACCCTTTCTTTTCACTGATCACTTTTGCTATCTCTTCCCTGTGTCGATAACCATACTCTTTGGATTCCAATAGTTTTGAGTGGATGTATCGTACGCGGTCAGGTTCTTCTTCTGCAAATTCTCTTCGAACAACCCACACGGCATAGACCATCTTCGCTCCTGTGAGGTTATGCCACTCTCTTCCAAGATCAGCGACAACGTTGCACTCGTGCGATGCGATCAACGCTTGGTCGCCTATGAAGAGGGCTGCATCACCAAGCTCCAGCATCTCAACACTCTTCTGACCCGCGCACGTCCTGATATCCACGTCCACTATGCCCTTAACATGGAGTATTATCTGGATAAGGGTGCTTGAGCTTGCACTGACATCGGGTAGGCAGAGTGTCCGCCCCTCAAGCTCTTCAAGACTGGTTATCCCGTTTGAGCATACGAGCACGCTTCGTGTGAAGTCATCTGATGCGATGCAGATACCTGGCAGTACCAGGAGGCCCTCTATCTGTGGGTACATTATGGATGAGATCGGTGTGAGATCAAGGTTGCATGCCGCAATCATCCGTGCAAGATCGACTGGGTGTGATTCAACGACTTCAACACCGCGTGTGGGTATTATTCCAGCTTCTATCGCATAATACGGGAAGTCACAGTTGGCAAACCCGATCTTTCCAAGTTTAATCATACACTTTCACGATCTCGTACGTGCTTGTCCGCTCAACAGGTATTCTGCCAGCGTCTTT
This sequence comes from Methanosarcinales archaeon ex4572_44, assembly GCA_002254825.2. Lineage (GTDB taxonomy): Archaea > Halobacteriota > Methanosarcinia > Methanosarcinales > EX4572-44 > EX4572-44. The sequence goes on from NJEL02000035.1 coordinate 2,804, forward strand.
TATAAGGTTGATCAGATCTTCCTGTGATAGGCGTGGGGGCGTTTGGGCACCAGCAGCATGTGTTATCCGCTCCTCGATAACTGTCCCGTCAAAGTCATTGGCGCCGTTTCTGAGTGCTATCTGTGCAAGCTTCGGCCCGAGCATCACCCAGTAAGCCTTGATGTTATCTATCTCACCTGCAAAGATCAGTCGGGATAGGATTATGATCTTCAGATCATCAAAACCTGTTGGCCCGCGCACACCTGCAAGTCTTGTGTTCTCCGGGTGGAAGCTGAGCGGTATGAACGCCTGAAACCCGTGAGTCCTCCTCTGAAGATCTCTCAACCGCAAGAGGTGATCAACTATATCAGGATAGGTCTCGATATGCCCATAGAGCATCGTGGCATTACTTGGAATCCCAAGTCCGTGTGCTTCTTCCATGATCGAGAGCCACGTCTCACCCAAGATCTTCTCGGGACAGAGTATTTTTCTCACACGCTCGTCCAATATCTCAGCCCCGCCACCAGGCATAGAGGTAAGCCCGGCTCTCTTCAATCGCGCGAGGACATCATGTGTAGAAACACCCTCCTGCTCTGCCATGTATGCGATTTCAACCGCGGTGAACGCCTTAATACCCATTTCAGGGTAGCGTGTGCTGATCTCTTCAAGCATCTCTTCAAAGAAAGATAACTCAAGGCTCGGGTTGAGAGCGCCTACGATGTGAAGCTCTCTCACGCCCATCCGACTGGCTTCGTCCGCGAGAGCGAGTATTTCAGCAAGGCTCATGGTATAGGCATCGCGATCTCCCTCTCCTCTATAGTAGGCACAGAAGTTGCACTTTGAATCACAGATATTGGTATAATTGATGTGCCTGTTTACGGCAAAAAACACATATCCTTTTGTCCTTTGAAGGCAGATATGGTCTGCAAGAGCACCGAGTAGTGAGAGGTTCTTCGACTCAAGGACCATGAGACCGTCCTCGAACTCGAGTGGACGACCTGCAAGAACCTTATCGATCACAGGCTCAAGCTCGTAATCAGACGAATGAACCAGGGAATCTTTGAAACCCGCCGGGGTCATCTCTCTCTATTCAAGATATAATCACAGAGGCTCTCAAGCTGCCCCCGCGACCCGCTATCATCAACCCTATGAAGATACTCCCTGGCAATCGCTATCTCCCGGGCTGCAAGACCCCGCGCATACTCAATAGAATCAGACACAAGATCCATCAACTCGCCATTGTTACAGAGAAGCATGGAACCAGTATCTATCTCCCTGTTCACTGCGTCGATCAGCACGATTGAGGGCCTGCCCATAAACAGATCCTGTCTAACAGGCTTTCCAAGATCCTCTTCGCTTGAGACACAGTCAAGAATATCATCCTGAATCTGGAATGCTATCCCAAAATGATTCCCGAACTGCTCAAGACTCTCAATCGAGTCATCATCACCCCCACCTACAACAGCACCCATGAAAGCCGAAGCACCAAAGAGCGCACCAGTTTTCCTCAAAGCAAGATCAAGATAACTCTCCTCATCCGCAGGAACATTGACAAGCTCTATCGCCTCACCTTCACCCATGAAGAAAAGAGATTTAGAAATCGCTTGTGTAAGACGCACATCCCCAAGAGCAGCATGCAAAGCAAGCGAAATCAACAACTCGATCGTTAAGAGAGCAATATTCTCGCCCCAGATAGTATGAATAGTTTCTCGCCCCCTCCGCTTCTCAGCCTTATCGATCACATCATCAAGCACCAGAGATGAAGTATGCACAAGCTCGGCAGAGACAGCAACCTTCTTAGCATCACCAAGAGAACCCCCGACAGCAAGACAGGATAGCATGGCAACGGCAGGCCTGATACGCTTCCCCCTCGACTCAAGCCCATAAGAAACCGCATCAGAAAGCTCCTTTGGCTTGATCTTCAGAGTAAGCCCGGCAAGCTCCCTATCAAGCAGAGCCGAACACCTATCAAGAAACGCCACAACACCACTATCCAACAGGATATATTCCCTATTCAATCTACCTCACCTACAAAAACGACAAAACACAGAGCAACGCCAAAACAACACCAACTGCACTCAAAGGTGCACATTTCTACCAATGCTATATAGGGTTTTCTATAATCAACAACTCCCCAACTTCTCAACTGTCCCGTATCAACATCCCGTATCAACATTTGGCAGTAAAGATGTTGAAAGACTATCCATTCCGAATCTGAATTTCCAGCAAATACGAAGGTGTTTGGATAAAGATTAAGCACCAAAGGATGATAAATCAGCACTGCTTTAGCCTGCACGATGTCCGACATAATCTGTTAAACTCACACCCGTCCAACTCTGTTCCCACAACCACACGATAGAAAAGTATTTATAGAATTACAAACAAGGTTATTATGTTCTGGTTTATAGGATAGTGATTATGAGGCGATACATCGGGCGTCATGGAGGAAAAGTTTTAAGCAAAAAACTCTCTGCAGTGGATGAAGAGATGTTAGAGATAGAGGAGAAACTCGAAGCCACAGAGAAAAAGATGGAAGAGTATATCGAGGACGTTAAAAGGCTTCAAGCCGAGTTTGAAAATTATAGGAAGAGAGTCGAACGTGAAAAAGAAGAATTCGTCAGGTATGCCAACGAAAAACTTATTTTGAAGTTGATAGACGTCTGTGAGAACCTTGAGAGAGGTCTTGAAAACTGTGGTGAAGGTGATGGTACAGAACTTGTAAAAGGCGTTAGAATGATACACAGACAGGTGCTCGACATACTTTCCGATGCTGGTGTGAAGAGGATAAAGGCAGAGGGTAAACAGTTCGACCACAATATGCATGAGGCAGTGATGCAGACAGAGACGGACGAGGTGCCAGAGGATACTGTGCTGGAGGAACTGCAGCGTGGATACCTGCTTCATGGAAAGGTACTGTGCCATTCAAAGGTGCGCATCGCCAAAGAACCAGAAATCAAATAAAATAATAATATAATAAATATAAAATAGAATAGGTGATAAAATATGTCTAAGATAATAGGAATTGATTTGGGAACAAGCAACTCGGCAGCCGCTGCACTGATCGGCGGCAAAGCAACGATCATACCAAGTGCGGAGGGCACAACAGTCGGTGGGGGGAAGGCCTTTCCATCGGTCGTTGCCTTCACAAAGAAGGGAGAACGCCTCGTTGGAGAGCCAGCACGCCGTCAGGCAGTGAGCAACCCAGAACGCACTATTACAGCCATCAAAAGAAAGATGGGGACAGACCACAAAATACAGATCGATGACAAAGAATACACGCCCCAAGAAATATCAGCGTTCATCCTTCAGAAGATAAAAAAGGACGCTGAAGCATTTCTCGGGGAAAAAGTCGAAGAAGCCGTCGTCACGGTCCCCGCGTACTTCAACGACAACCAACGCCAGGCAACCAAAGATGCTGGCAGCATCGCAGGGCTTAACGTCGTAAGGATCATCAACGAACCAACAGCAGCATCCCTTGCCTACGGATTGGATAAAGAGGGCGAACTGAAGATACTCGTCTTCGACTTTGGTGGTGGGACGCTCGACGTGACAGTGATGGATCTGGGCGATGGCGTATTTGAAGTAAGATCAACCGCTGGTGACACACAACTAGGCGGAACAGACATGGACAACGACCTTGTTGACTACATCGCAGAGGAATTCAAGAAAGACCATGGAATCGACCTACGAGAAGACAAAATGGCAAAACAGAGGCTGCAGGACGCTGCAGAAAAAGCAAAGATAGAACTCTCAACAACAATGAGCACAAACATCAATCTGCCCTTCGTAACAGCAGACGCACAGGGACCCAAACACCTTGAGATGGAGCTCACAAGAGCAAAACTCGAAGAGATCGTGAAACCCGTAGTAGAACGATGTAGAAAATCCATCAAACAAGCACTCGACGATGCCAAGCTACAACCAGCAGAAATCGATAAAATCATCATGGTCGGCGGACCAACCCGCATGCCAACAGTACAAAAATTCGTAGAAAAAATCATAGGCAAACCGATCGAACACGGTGTGGACCCAATGGAATGCGTCGCTGTCGGAGCAGCCATCCAAGGCGGAGTTCTTGCTGGAGAAGTGAAAGACATACTGCTCCTTGACGTAACCCCACTCACACTCGGAATCGAGACACTTGGTGGAGTCATGACAAAACTGATAGATCGAAACACCACCATACCAACAAAGAAGAGCGAAATATTCTCAACAGCAGCAGACAACCAGACAAGCGTGGAGATCCACGTACTCCAGGGCGAACGAACCATGGCAGTAGACAACGTATCACTCGGACGATTCACACTCGTAGACATACCAATGGCGCCAAGAGGCATGCCGCAGATAGAGGTCACATTCGACATCGACTCAAACGGCATACTCCACGTGACAGCAAAAGACCTCGGCACAGGCAAATCACAGGACATGACAATTACAGCGCCACTGAAGATGCCAGAGGACGAGATCAAACAAAAGGTGAAAGACGCAGAAGAACACGCCAAGGAAGATGAAAAGAGAAAAGAACTGATAGAAGCCAAAAACCAGGCAGATGCCCTCGCATACACAACAGAAAAAACATTGAAAGAACTCGGTGATAAAGTAAGTGCTGACCAGAAGAAGAATGCAGAAGAGGCAGTACAGAAAGTCAAGGATGCCATCAAGAGCGATGACATAAACACGATAAAATCAGCAACAGAAGAGCTCACAAAACAGATGCACGCACTGAGCCAGATACTCTACCAACAAGCACAACAACAGCAACAGACACAACAACCTACCAACAAGCACAACAACAGCAACAGACACAACAACCAGAAACCGAGGAGGGCACCACAACAGGCGGCGCAGAAGAAGTGGTTGACGTCGACTACGAAGAAGTGGATGAGGAGAACAAATAAAGACACCACGCGGGATAGGCCATCCCCCTCCAACATTTTTAATTTTATAGCC
>NJEL02000036.1 GCA_002254825.2 Methanosarcinales archaeon ex4572_44
GAGCTTGAGAGGGTTGAGAGGATACAGAGACATAAGTGGAAGTTAATAGAGGGTGGAGGGGTGTAGAGTTGTTGAAGGTGGAAAAGGTGGATGATAAGCTTTTAAATGAGATTGTTAAGAGGATTTTGGGTGTGGTTAACCCTGTTAGGATCATTCTATTTGGTTCTTATGCCTATGGGGTGCCTCATGGGGAAAGCGATTTGGATGTGGCTGTTATAGTTGAAAAGGGTGAAAAACCGAGATATAAGAGAGTTGTGCCAATAAATCTCGCCCTTTCAGATATAATCTTTCCCATAGATGTTTTTGTCTATGACGTGAATGAGGTCGAAGAGTGGAGAGGTGTTCCTCAATCGTTCATCAGTTCTATTATAGAAAAAGGGAGGGTGATCTATGAGAGACAAAAAACTTGAATGGATAAGAAAATGGTTCATAAGGGCGGAGAAAGATATTAGAGTGGCAGAGAGATTTTTAAATGATGTAGAGATGGCAGATATAGTGTGTTTTCACGCACAGCAGGCGGCAGAAAAATGCTTAAAGGCTTATCTAAATTGGCTTGAAATAGAGTATCCAAAAACACATCTTCTTGAACAGCTTATAGAACTTGCATCGTTAAAGGATAGGGATATTTTAAAATTAAAAGGGGATTCAGCGAAACTCTCACCCTTTGCCGTGGGGGCGAGATATCCCGAATTTGAAGTGCCATCCAGAGAGGACGCCTCTGAAATTGTGGAGATCTCACAGGAGATAAAAAGATATATTCTCTCCAAACTCCCACCAGTTTATGAAAAGTAAAATAATACACGAACAACGCTCCCACAAATACAGCCTGTACCCAGCATCGAAGAGGGAGTTTGCAGAGCCAGTCTCAGAACGCCTGAAATCGATAGAATACTGCCGCTGGAGTGAATTTTACTGGAAAATAACTCGAATAATTGGAAACAGGGAACACAGAACAATCGATGGCTTCCATGACACAATCGCAAATAACAAACAGATCCAGCGCCAGATCGAGAAGATCAGGGTACATTAGTGTTTAAGGGTGGTGTAGAGATTATGAAATCTATTGAGGGTATGGGAGAAATACTTGTAGGGTGTAAGGGGAAGGGTGTGTTATGATATTTGAGAAGATTCGTACGGTTCCAAGGTCTGATGAATTGCTTGATAAGGCTTTTCGTCGTGGTAGTCGTGCTAAGAGCGGTAAGATTAGTTATAATACCAAACGTGAGGCTGAGGAGTCGATGATTATGACTGCGGGCAATATTTTGTCGGACAATCTTGCGAATGTTGTGCGTAGTTTTCCGAGTTTTGATATGGTTCCTTTGTTTTATCGTGAGCTTGCTGATGTTGTTGTTGGGGTGGATGATCTTAGGGTGAGTCTTTCGAAGGTGGAGTGGGCGAGTAGGAAGGTTAGGGAGATTGCTCGTATGCACATTGGACGAGTGCGTCGTAGGGAGGATCCGAAGATTGTGCGTCAGTCTGCGGTTGGGAGGATGAGTTCGGTCATTGGTCGTGTTTCGAAGGATCTTGATTTTTTGAACAGTGCTCGGAATGTGTTGCGGAAGCTTCCAGATATACGGGATGAGCCGACTATTGTTGTTGCTGGGTATCCTAATGTTGGAAAGTCGTGTTTTGTGAAGTTGGTTTCAAGTGCTAATCCTGAGATTGCATCGTATCCTTTCACAACAAAGGGGCTTGCAGTTGGGCATTTCACAAGAGCTGGTGCGCGTTATCAGTTGGTTGACACGCCAGGGCTTTTGGATCGACCGCTCGGTGAGCGGAACCGAATAGAGCGTCAGGCGATTCTGGCACTTGATTACATAGCTGATGTGATACTGTTCATACTTGACCCGAGCGAGACTTGTGGATACATAATGTCGGATCAAGAAAATCTGTTGAACGAGATACGAAATACGCTCAAGTGGTGCGATAGTGCCGCTCATCGCTTGCGTGATCGGGGTGACTGCCACCCTCTTATTGTTAAGCTTCCTCTTTGCAGTTATCCTCTCTTTATCGGTCACTTATAGAAGAGGAGTTCACATCCCATTTTTTCACCTTTTTATAGATAGGTTCGAGCGTGCAGATGTGCGGGAGAAATTCCCTGGAAAGGGCGCAGTGTACTATGTGATTGGCATGATATTACCACTCCTGTTCTTTGAGGAGTCGATAGCGTTCACGTGCATACTGATTACGTGTCTCGGTGATGCCGGATCAACACTTGTCGGAAAGAACTTCGGAACTCACAGAATACCATACAACACTCGTAAGACGATCGAAGGCAGTCTTGCGTGTCTCGTTCTTTCAATCAGCGCCGCTGCAACACAAGTCCCTCCAGAACTCGCAGTGATTGCAGGAACAACTGGCACACTCGTGGAGTCACTCCCACTCCGAGTAGACGACAACCTCACAATCCCTCTCATCGTAGGAATAACACTGACAGCCCTGACAGGACTGGGACTTGTGTGAAAAAAAGGGATCGTTGGATGATGCTTGGCGGGGGGGTGGCAACAAGGGTCTTAACGATATTGCAGCCTTCTATAGGGTGGGACGATTGTGCTGGTAGCGCGTGTTATCGGTTGCAGACCTGTGTTATCTCGAGGTTGCTCAACGTATGTATGCCTCCCGAAGCTCTCGGTCAACCTCCCACTTGCCATCTCCTCGGCGAAAGAGCGCAAGACCGCCGAGAACAAGTGATATTTGAGAGTCCACAAACGAGTAGAGAGCTTCGAGTCTGCCAAGTTTGTTGGCTTGACCGAGATAGATGAATGCGAGAAGACCAGCGCTTGCAAGAACGCCGAGCGTGAAACTGAGAGCAAACAACGAGTAGAAGCCTAAAACCAGAATCATTATGAAGAGAATTGGTGAGACGATCATCATAAAGTAGTTCATCGGGAATACGATCTGTCCAAATCTGCCATACTCGCTGTTGAACAGAATATCTCTCTCCCTTAAGAGGAGTCGTATCAGTCCTGTGCCCCTCCTGTCCTTCTGAACGCGACGCTTGAAGAATCGACTCTGGCTTGCCTCGAAGAAACGGACACTTGGATCAATGATACTCCGATAGCCCTGCCTTCGGATCTTCACGGCAAGCTCGCTATCATCAGCAAGCGAATCAGCATCGATAGGAACTATCAGATCCTTTCTGAAAGCCGAAAAGGGGCCATGAAATATCACTGTTGAGTCAAGATAAGATTCAAGCAGCTGGACCCTCGACTGAAGACTCCGATACCCCTCTTCGACCAGGGACTCGTTGAGCACCACCTGGCGCCCACTAACAGCCCCAATACTCGGGTCTGCAAAGTTTGCAACAGCATGAGAAAGAGCCCCTTTATCAAGAAGACTGTCGCAATCTGTCTTCACCACCACGTCCCCGCGAGCCGCAGCATAACCCTCATTCAACGCCACTGCAAGCCCCCTTCTCTCACCCTCTTCAATAACCCGTATGTTGGAAAACTTCTCCTGATACCCACCAATTATCTGACGCGTGGAATCTGTCGACGAATCAACAAAGATCACTTCTATCAATTCGAGAGGATAGTCAAGTTCAAAAATATTATCAAGCTTCCCAGCGACGATCGACTCTTCATTAAACGTTGGTATCACAATACTAACACTCAAACGATGGCTCAAGCTCTTCCCAGCAGGCGAAAGACCAAGATCAACTCTGGTCGACAAAAGCAGATAGAATAGATAAGGCACTGCAAAGAAAATTGTTACCAACAAAAGAAATTCAATCACGAGCACACCCTATATCTATCACCCTACAAATAAAAAAGCTTATGCCAACAAAACCACACCACACACCACCCATCACAACCATTGTATCAGAAAACTATATATCGTCCAGCGTTATAAATTGACATCTCCAAGGGATAGTAGGGTAGCCTGGACGATCCTCGGGCCTTTGGGAGGCTCTGACTGCGGTTCAAATCCGCGCTATCCCACTCACAAAAGTCAAATTGCAGCGGCATTACTTGTTTATATAGGAAAATTGTTAAAACACTTGGATAAAATGTTTTACTGTGTTTTGTTCATTTTTTTAAAAATTTTGTTGTTGTGCTTGGTGTGATTTCGCCTGTGATGTTCGTGGTCATTATTTTTCGGATCTCTTCTGGTTTTTGTGTTTGCGCGAGTGTCCACATGAGCTTTACGAGTGCTACTTCTGGTAGTAGGTCTTCTCCTTCGATTATTCTTGCTGCGAGCATGTCTCGCCCGGTCTCGTATACGCGGTCGCAGATTCGTCCGTTTATGCATTGTGAGGTTATGACGACTGGTATTTTTTTCTCTGTTGCGTCTTTGATTCGGGGGATCCAGTCTGTTCCGACGTGCCCGAGCCCTGTTCCTTCGATAACGATTCCTTTGTAGTCGTTTTCTATGTAGTGGTCTATCACGTCTGGGTTTGCGTCTGGGGCGTATTTTATCAGGGCTACTTTTGGTTCGAGTCTTGCGTTGAGTGTTAGTTTTTTCTCGCCGCGTTTTGTGTAATCTATGTGGGTTGTTATTCTTCGTTCTGGGTAGTTTATTGTGGCGATCGGTTGGGTGTTTATCGATTGGAAGGCGTCTCTTCGTGAGGTGTGCATCTTTCGAACTTTTGTCCCACGGTGTATGTAGCATGTGTCGTCTGAGGTTGTGGCGTGCATGACGATAGAGACTTCTGCGATATTGCTCGTTGCGACGGTTGCTGCGGAGATTGCGTTAATCGCGTTGTCGCTGCTCGGTCGATCGGCGCTTCTTTGGCTTCCAACGAGTACTATTGGTACTGGTGTTTGTATCATGAATGAGAGTGCTGCTGCGGTGTAGGTCATGGTGTCTGTTCCGTGTGTGATGATTACGCCTTCTGCACCATTTTTTATTTCGTTGTGGACTGCTTGTGCGAGTTTGATCCAGTATTCTGGGCGCATGTTCTCGCTCAGGATGGTGTAGACCACCTGGGAGTTGTACTGTGCGATTGTTGATAGTTCTGGGATTGCTGTTAGGATGTCTTCTGCTGTGAACTGGCTTGTGACAGCGCCTGTGCGGTAGTCCACTCTGCTTGCGATCGTGCCACCTGTCGAGAGGATGGATACCAGTGGGAGATCTTCGTTCTGGTGGAGGGGGGGCTTGGCTTTGGTCTTTATCTCTTCTCTTTTTTTTATTGGTTGGATCTGGGTTTTCTTGGGATCAAATCCTATGTTGTATCCATTGTCAAGTTTTATGACCATATTCTCCGTCGTGGTTGGCATCAGCACGCCTTCATATGTTGTCGTTCCACGTACGATTTTCACTCGGTCCCCGAGTTTCGCATCCACTTTCAGCACCCTTTTATGACAGCGCTTTCTCGATTCGCAGAAGCGCTTCTTTTATCCGTTCCTGTGAGGTTGCATACGATATTCGGATGTAATTCTCTCCCGTGCTTCCAAAGGCACTTCCTGGTGTGACTGCTACATGAGCCTCTCTTAGCAATCGCTCTGCGATCTCATCACCGCTCCCGTGTTTGCTGACATTTGTAAATGCGTAGAAGGCACCATCTGGCAATGGGGTCGTAAGACCAAGCTCGTTGAGCCCTTTAACGAGGAGGTTTCGCCGTTTCTCAAACTCTGCAGTCTTATCGATTACGCACTGCTGATCCCCTTTGAGTGCTGCAATTCCTGCGTGCTGAACAAAGCTTGCAGCTTGGCTTACAGAGTGTGAGTTAACCTTCATCATCTGGCTTACCAGATCGAGGGGTGCTGCAAGGTAGCCGAGCCGCCAGCCAGTCATGGCATACGCCTTCGAGAAGCCATTGACAGTGATCGTGCGTTCCTCCATGCCATCGAAGCTTGCAAGGCTCTCATGCTCTCTACCATAAATGACCTTCTCGTATATCTCATCAGAGAGTACGAGCAGATCACGGTCTGATGCAAGCTCGGAAATTTCTCGGAGCACCTGGTTATCATACACAGCGCCCGTGGGATTACAGGGAGTGTTCACGATTATGAGTCTTGTCTTTGCTGTTATATGCTCGGCAAGGTTCTCTGGTTTGAAGCCATCATCTGGATCTGTTGGCACCCAGACACTCCTGCCACCTGCAAGCCTCACACAGGCATCATAAGAGACCCATGCAGGGTCAAAGAGTATCACCTCGTCACCATCATCAACAACACTCATAACAGCCTCAAAGATTGCCTGTTTGGCACCTGGGGTCACAATAATCTCTGATGGCTTTACCTGGAGATTATTTTCTCTCTGAAGTTTTAATGCAATCTCTTCTCTCAGTTCAGGAATTCCAGCAGAGGGCGTGTAATGTGTTTCGCCTGCGTCAAGTGCATCCTTTGCAGCCTCACAGATATGGGGCGGAGTGATGAAATCAGGTTCTCCAAGGCTGAAACTGATAACATCAACACCTTTACGCTGAAGCTCACTTGCAAGACCAGCGATGCGCATAGTAGCCGACTCGCTGACGCTTCGAACACGCTTTGAGACCATAACTCTACTCCTTCAACCGTTTTACGAGTTTCACTGCAGCCTCAACAGCACGCTTGCCATAATCCACCCGTTCATGTGCCTCCAATCGCGTCATCCCAGGACCTGCAATACCGAGAGTAACAGGCTTATTGTACTCCAGTGAGAGATCGGTTATCTTGCGGGCAGCATGCTGGACCACCACTTCATCATGCTCGGTAGCACCCTCGATCACAGCACCGAGTGTGACCACAGCATCAACATCGGAACGTTCAAGAAACTTCTTAATTGCGAGCGGCATGTCATACACACCAGGAACAAGAGTCATGCCAATCACTTCAGCACCGAGAAAAGCAGCATGTTCACGACCCAAAATCTCCATCTGATACGTAATATCCCGATTAAACTCCGATACAACAAAACCAAGTCTGATACTCATTATTAATCCTCACCTATCTGGATATACATGCGCACATCTACACCAACCACAACGTATAAAACACCTACGACGGGCTCAGGCCTCATGTTTCATGTTTCACACTTTCATATCTGGCCCCTGTACCGTTCATATTCACTCATGACACAACCGCAATATCTCTGGCGGTATAACCCAAGTTCAAAAGTGAGTCGTCTTGAGTTTTTGTACCCCTTCCTGAAGTCCTCGTAGAAGAAAGGTACGTCGTGCTTTTTAGAGAGTTTTTCGCCAATTTTCTTGATCAGATCATGTTGTTGGTACGGTGAAATCAAAAGAGTGCTGGTGAATGCTTCAAATCCCTTTTCTGCCGCAACAGACGCAGCCCTATCGAGACGATCTATGTAGCAGTACTCGCACCGATTCTTGCACGCAAGAGCGCCTTTGAGGAATTCTTCAATCTGGTACTCGTCATCGTATATCACCTCCACTGGCTTCATCTCTGCATACTTGATCAGTGCATCCTGCCTCTTTCTGTATTCTTCAAACGGGTGGATGTTTGGATTGTAAAAAAACCCTGTGACAGTGTGCCCATCAGCGATCAATTTCTCATGAGGGTACGTGAAACACGGTGCACAACATATGTGCGAGAGAATGTTCATAGTAGCCCAGATTGTTCTTGAGATAATAAGGAGTTTTTGGGAGGTGAAAAAACCTGGATAGGGTATGGCCTGTTCAGGTTATTGATTTTTAAAAAGGGTTAATTTAGGAATAGGGCGTTTTGGGGACTTTCAGACACCCATTATCTGAACAATGACGTCTCTATTTCTTGGTTTGTTGTCCAGGTCTATGAAGATTATCTGTTGCCATGTGCCGAGCATCAGTCTATTGTTTTGGAATGGGACTGTGAGGCTTGGTCCGAGTAGTGATGCCCTGATGTGTGAGTGCCCGTTACCATCACCCCAGCGAAGGTTGTGCCTGTATTCGATGCCTTGTGGCGCCACACGTTCAAGCATTCTCTTCATGTCCTCTACGAGTCCTGACTCGTATTCTATGGTTGTCACCGCCCCGGTCGAACCGTGCACAAAGATTGTGGCTGTTCCACTGTTTAGGCCTGATGCTTCAACCAGCCTTGTTGCTTCGCTTGTGATGTCGTGTATGTCTGTGTTGCCCTTTGTGCTGATGTTGATGTAATCTGTTACGACTTTCACGAAATGATCCCTTCGGTGGTGTAGGTGGTGGTATGAGTCTTTGGTTAAAAGATATAGGTGTTTTATGATGCTCTTGGTTCGTATTCTGCTGAGATTGCCCTGCTTGGACAGTTGAATGTGCATGTCCCGCATGTGAGGCATACTTCTTCATCAACTGCTGCCTCGCCATTTGTAACCTTTACTGCAAGCTTTGCTTTATCAGGGTCGAACTCTGTTCCATCTATGAGCAAGTTGTTGACCGGGCATACTGACTCACATATCCCACAGCCTACACACTCTTCTGATATCTTCACCTTCTTGAAATTCATCTGACTCACCATGTTATAAGAGTAGTGTAACACCCCTAATATGAATCTTTCTAAAATGATCTGAGGTGGGTTCTTTCACCCCCTCCCTCTGATCTCCTTCTCCCGCAACACATTGTATCCAAGCCTGTTAATCGTCTCTATAAGCTTGTTGCGCAGATTTGCACGCATAGCTTTGCGATCAATGTACCCGAAGTCTGCGTCTGACTTCAAGAAGGCTTCTCGTATCATCTCTTCATCGAGCCGTTCGAGCTGATAATTGGGAAAGATGTGCCCGAAAGCCACTTCTGCTTCAAGTGTGAGTTTGGTCTGTCTTGGAGCGTAGTGCCCGCCTCCAAAGCCCACTGCAATCGGAACATCCGCGCACTGGAGCGCGAGTATCGCTTCAGCCACGATCTCGCCTGCACCATCATCAACCCATTCTTCTTCGCCGCTCCCAATCTCTACATAAAGGGATGGCGTGTGGAGCATGGTTGGTCCGTGGTGCGTTGCTTCGAGTGTTGCTCCAAACTCCGTGTCTATCGATCGCTTGTGTAGTGTGCAGAGCAGGTTTCTCATCGCTTGTGGTGCGGGTATTGCAAGCTCGCGCGGTCTTCCACCGAGCACTGGTTCACCTGTGTTTCCTGTTGGATGGACCGTGAGAATCTTTCTGCCATTCTCGCTTCGGTGCTTTGAAGCGAATATTATTAGGTTGCTCTCGATTCCACACTCTTCGAGTTTATCATCGATTCCGTCTTGATAGATGTGGTATTCGTCCATCTCAACGAGCGTGAAGTGACCGTGCGTGGATGTTGTGAAGCAACTGTTCTCGGCGGCTCTCCATTGCCTCATGGCTTTGAGTTTCTCTGCAATGTTTGCGCTTGCAGGGTCCCCCCTCGATGAAATAATCGTAATATTCCTCATGCCATACTCTTATCATGCGTGGTATTTTTAGTGAAAGTCTGATTTTCAGGGTTTTGGTTTTATATCTGTTCCGATATGTTCTCCCATGATTGCACGAGGGATATTTTCAGGGTGCGTTCCATCGAAGACAAACGTGTGAATCCTGCAGCGTTCAATAATTTTGGCAGCCAGTGGATCGACTGGAGAGTTGGAACCTGCGCCCATGCTGATCTTCATCACAATCTCAACGAGCTCTTCAGGCGTCAATTCTGGCAATCTTCTCGCAAGGCTTGCATTGAGGCGTGTGACCTCGATCCCGATAAAATCACATGCCACTTCGCTTGCCCCAAACCTTCGCGCGGCGTTGATATACTCTCGGGCAACCTTCCCGCCGCCTGTAACAATAAACACCTTTTCCGACGGTGCCATCTCTTTTATGACGTCTTTTATGACACTTGCATACTTCAGTACTCTCTCGTGATCAAGATCTTCTACAAGCACTGAACCGCCGATGGATATCACAACAGTCATTCTTTCCACAACTCAAAAGGCAAGACCCAGATAATGAAGTATTATTACGAGTAATGCACCCGCTATTCCACCGATGGCACAGATGGCAAGCACGATCCATGTGTAAGCGATGTTAAGCCCCAGAAAAAAGTTTCCCGCAATCAATATCACAAGCCCAATTATCGTGTTCACAATAAAATGCTTGACCACCTTCAGAAGTATGTAAGCTACTACAGCAGCCACGATTATAACTACAAGTGTGCCGTACTCCAACAACATCGATACATAATAACACATTCTTATTTTATTAAGCTTTGCACAGGGTCATATTACTCCAAGTTGCATCAGTCCGGCGAGTGCGAAGAGTGTTGCTCCTGTGACGAGGCGAAGGGCGACACGCCAGTCTTCTCTGAACGATTCAACCTTTTCAGGGGCAAGTCCTATTGCAATGGCTGCACCTATGAGGAGCACTGGGAGTATGACTCCGAGGTTGTAGATTGCAAGGTAGGCTACGGCGTTTGATTCGCCGCTCTGTATCATTTCGAGTATTGCAAGGTATATGGCGCCGACACACGGGGCTTTTATGAGCGAGAAAAGGCTTCCGAGTATGAATGCCGCAGGGAGGCTTGCTCCTTCGGCTGCCCGCTCTGTCACTCTGATGAAGATCTTTGGTGTGTGGAAGGTTGATGTTTTGTTCTTCTCAGAGGTGTGGATATGATATGCATCGTATATCTGCCAGAGCCCGAGTGCTGCGATCAGCAGGACTAAGAATATTTTGATCCCTTCTTGCATCTCTGTGCCGATGAACTGCAGAAGACCCAATCCGAATATTAGGTAGGTGGTGAAGATTCCGAGGCTGAAGGCAACAACGATGTAGAGAACGTTTCTTCTTTTCCCAGTGGATGCAAGGGCGATACTTGCTATGAATGCAATTACTGCAAAGAGACATGGGTTTAATCCAGCAAATAATCCCACGATAAAGATTGAATGTGACGAGAGTTCTGGTCTCACGTTTACTGTCACGTCTTCGGATACAAAGCTTGAATCGTTCAGATAGAGGATTGTTGTTGAGAGCACTCGTTTGCCGTGTCCTGATTCTTCCACTCTGACTCGGTAGGTGTAGGAAGCACTATCTTGGGGCTTGAGGCTTGCGTTCCACGTGGTCTCTCCGCTGAGGAGTGTTGCGTTTGGAGTGAGGAGTTCAGTTGCGCTGATCTGTGCAGTCCTGTTGCCCGCGTTTGTGAAGGTGATTGTGACGTTGATAACATCCCCAGGTGCTGCAGATCTCTTCTCTGGCCTCTTTTCGATTGCTATCTCTGGTTTTGCTCTTAGGGACTCTCCGATCTCTTCAAGAAGGAGTTCTTCGAGCAGTGTGGCATTGCCATTGTAGTCTTCATAGCTGA
>NJEL02000001.1 GCA_002254825.2 Methanosarcinales archaeon ex4572_44
GACACAATCTCAGGAATCGTGAGTCAGGAGATGTTATCTAGATGATGCCGCATCAGGAGAGTACTTACAAATCGATACTCTCAGCCCGGATGATGGGCTGCGAAACTTTGAGTCGATAGTCGAGTTACGCAGAAACATCATTCCGCCCACCCCACCCCTCTTCCACCACCAAATCTATCTACACCATGTGTTTGATTGCCTATCGATTGATGGCACCGACACCCCACCCCTCTTCCATCACCAAATCTATCTACACCCCCCCGCTTCTCCCCGCACTTATCCAACATTCGACAATCCCTTGAAAAACTAACATCATACAATGATACAGACTTCTCCCCGCACTTATCCAACATTCGACCCCCGACTCGTGGATGCCTCAGACTTGCAGTCGGGGGTCTGTGACCTGCGAGTTTTTTTATAGTGTATTGTTTATTGCGACAACGCCATTGGAACTGCTGCTCAACCAGTTTAAGAATTTTTTAATAATTATTTTGCTTGCTGCCGCTATCGTCTCAGCGGTTGTTGGTTCTCCAACCGATGCCTTCGTTATTATTTTAATCGTTGTCCTCGCTGCACTTTTGGGTTTTTTCCAGGAGCATCGTGCTGGAAAGGATATTGAGGCGTTGAAGCAGATGACAGCGCCAACGGCAATGGTTCTTCGAGGTGGTGTAGAGCTGGAGGTGCAGGCACGAGAACTTGTGGTCGGAGATGTTCTTGTATTTCGGAGCGGGGATCGGGTTGCTGCTGACTGTAGGCTTGTTGAGGCTTTTAATCTACGGGTTGATGAGTCGGCATTGACAGGCGAGTCGGTAACCGTTGGGAAGAATGCTTCTGTTGTCAAAGAGAAGACGACACTTGGCGATCGGAGGAACATGGTTTTTATGGGAACCACTGTGACAGAAGGGCGTGGTCTTGGTGTTGTTACTGCCGTTGGGATGAGAAGTGAGTTTGGGGAGATTGGAGGGATGCTATCGGAGATTGAAGTGATGCGAACTCCGCTTCAGAAGAATCTGGATCGTCTCGGGCGATGGATTGGGATTCTAACGCTACTGGTTGTTGGTATTGTGTCTCTACTCGGTGTGTTGCGGGGTTATGGCTGGGTTGATATGTTTGTGTGGGGTGTTGCTCTTGCGGTTGCTGCTGTACCTGAGGCGTTGCCTGCTGTTGTAACGGTTGGATTGGCACTTGGAGTTCGGCGCATGGTGAAGCGTCACGCTCTCGTAAGACAGCTTCCTGCTGTTGAAACCCTTGGTGCTACCACGGTCATCTGTACCGATAAGACAGGTACGCTCACCGAGAACAAGATGACGGTGCGCCAGATATACGCCAATTTCAGGAGGATCGGTATCACAGGTGTTGGTTATACGCCTGAGGGAAGCTTTTGGTATATGGATGGTGGGGCTAACTGGGACGACGGAGATGCTGTTATCGATGTCTCTAATGATAATGTTCTTCGGTCTGTTCTTGTGACTGGCGTTCTCTGCAACGATTCATCTCTGAGTCAGGTGGACGGAGAGTGGCGGGTAACAGGAGATCCTACAGAGGCTGCACTTGTGGTGGCGGCTGCAAAGGCAGGGCTCTTGAAGAGCGAACTGGAATCGTCCTGCAAGCGCGTGGACGAGGTGCCGTTTTCGTCTGAACGGAAACATATGATTACGATCCACCAGATGCCAGAGGGGCGTTGTGCACATCTGAAAGGTGCACCTGAGGTTGTGCTCGATAAATGCACATCTTATCTGAGAGAATCTGGAGTTGAAGGTCTTGGTTCTCGTCGCGATGAGATGCTCGGCGAAGCGCATGGAATGGCTGAAAATGGTCTTCGTGTGATTGCACTCGCTTACAAGATGCTTCAGGATCCAGACGACGATCTAAGCTCTGGCTTTGTCTTTGCGGGACTGGTTGGGATGATCGATCCGCCACGCAAAGAGGCTGAAGAAGCTATTGAAACCTGTACCAATGCAGGGATAAAAACGGTGGTAATCACAGGAGATCATGTCTCAACTGCAAAGGCTGTGGCATCAGAACTCGGGTTAGTAGCAGAGAACGAGAAGATCCTCTCAGGCGAGAAGCTTGACGAAATGAATGATGAAGACTTTGGTAGAATCGTTGAAGATGTCAAGGTCTATGCACGCACATCACCCCACCACAAGCTACGCGTAATAGATGCACTCCAGAAGAGGGGCCATGTGGTGGCAATGACAGGTGATGGGGTTAATGATGCACCCGCCCTCAAGAAAGCAGACATCGGAGTTGCAATGGGCATCACTGGAACTGACGTTAGCAAGGAATCCTCTGACATGATACTCACAGATGACAACTTTGCAAGCATCGTTGCCGCTGTTGAGGAAGGACGAAACATATTCAAGAACATCAGAAATTTCATCACCTACGGACTTGCAATCCACATAGCCGAAGTCCTGATAGTGCTTGCAACCATGCTCGCAGGGTTGCCTCTCCCATTGATCGCAATCCAGATACTCTGGATAAACCTCGTGACAGATGGGTTGCCACCGCTCACACTCTCACTCGAACCACCTGATGAAGGCATCATGCACCAGCATCCCCGCCACAAAAGTGAGGGGATCATCACAAACCGTGTCCTACTGTACAGTGGACTGATCGGAGTACTGATAACCCTCCAAGCACTCATACTCTTCCTCTGGCACATAAGCGATCTCCTGCGAGCACAGAGCATCGTCTTCACCCTCGTTGTAGTCTCCTCAATGTTCAACGCACTCAACTGGCGTTCTGAAAAACGCTCAATCTTCAAACTCAAACCCTTCTCAAACCCACCACTCTGGTACGCAATAACCGCAACCCTCCTACTCCAATTAGCAGTACTCTACACACCACTCCAAAGTGCATTCCACACAACATCCCTCACATCCCTCGACTGGGTATGGATAATACTATTCTCAGCAACAACACTGATCGCAGGAGAATCAATGAAATACATCGAAGCAAAACGAGAAAAACCCAACAAGAGACATATAGCCCAAAAACCAAGTTTGACTACATAGTTTGACTACCTACCCCGACATACAAAATAAAATAAATCACGAAATTCGATCGGCATCCTACATCCTAATTATTCAATGCAAATACTCCTACACTGATCCCTGCGCTACTCCTACGTTGTTTCAATTCTTTTCTTGATAAGAGCTTTTCTTGATAAGAGGCACGCTACGCTTGCGTATGCCAACACCGCCGATGAGTTTTACGATCGGCATCGCCCGCAGTTCATCGGAGAATACATGGTCGATGCTTACAACAAAAGCGCCTTTGTTTGCCACAAGCTCGATTCTACCACCACGCAAAACCACCGCTTTTGTGAGGGCTTCAACCTTATTTGTTGTTAGAGGATCGTGCAACTGGACGATGAATGTCTCAACGCTCATCTCTCGCCCTCTTTACGCCCCCTTTAATATTCAAGATTCTACTTTTTTTTGGACGTATCCGACGCCTCTTTGAACGAAAATTGGTTTTTCTCTGTTTTGCTGCAACCACGAGATCGATCGTACTCCCAGTTTCAACTTCTTTATCGGTTTTGATGCTCTGGCTTATCACAGTATTGGAAGGAGATCCACTCTTTCTCTTTGTAATTCTTCCTTTTTTCAGGTTAATTGATTTTAGAACCTCTTCTGCTTTTTTTACAGGACGTCCAACGAGGTTCGGTACTTTTGTCAGTTTTACCTCGACAGGTTTTTCCTTCTCTTTTGCAACCACGAGATCGATCATGGTTGCAATTTCAACCTCTTCGTCAGCTTTGATGCTCTGGCTTATCACAGTGTTGGGTGGAGACTCGCTTTTTCGTTTTGTAACTTTTCCTTTTTTCAGATTAATTGATTTTAGAACCTCTTCTGCCTCTTCAAGCGAAAGCCCAATTAAATTCGGGACTTTTGTCAGTTTTACAGTAGATTCTGCTACCGTTATGTCAACAGGACTTCCAGGGGATGCAAGCGAGAACGGGGATGGAATCTGCGAAAGAACAATGCCTGGTTCAACCCGATCCGTCCCCTCATAACTGATCTCACCAACCGTGAACCTCTTTGATGTTATCTGGTACTTTGCATAATCCTGCATGAGTCCTAAGAGGTTCGGAACTTCATCATAGTCGAAGACTTCTTCACCAGATACTTCTTCTCCTGGCAGCATCTTAATCTTGAAACGGATCGTGCTCAGGTTTTCAGGGGGTAGAGAGTCGTCAAGCTTTGGAAGCTGGTAAGATATCTCATTCTTATCGTCGTCGAATGCCACATTCGCCCTCAACTCAACATCCATATCACTGACAAGATACTTAACACGTGTACTCTTCTCTGTAAGGGCGACCTGCATCTTCTCAAGCGCATCTCCAAAACTTGAAACGAGACGATCTGACGGGATCTTCGAACGTTCAAGCTGAAGCCGTTTTACATGGGTTTTAAGCTCACCAATCTCTGCTTCCTTTGCGATGAAATCCCGATGAAGGCTCTCGTATTTTACCCTATAATTTTCTGCCATCCCAACCACGTCATTCTTCTTGAATCTTTGAAACAGGCGGTATCGCGACAATCTTTGCCTTTATCTGGCTTGAACCCCTGACATCATAATTATACGTGTTCTTGTAAGCCGCATTTATAGGTGCCGATTTTAGAATCGGTTTATATCCTCGCACCTTCCCTTTTTTATCGACCTCTGCCTCCGCGTTCATCGAGAGAGCCATCTTAAGCTCAAGATCGACCTCAGGAAAGTGATACCATGGTGCTTGCAAATCGTACTCAATCTCACCGCTCTCAACCGCAATATCAATCGCCTTCTGTGTTGCAATCGAGTTCTCATCAAGTGCGTGCTGCGCCTCTGCAAGCGAAGCTCCAACAGACTTAAGGATACTGCCAAGCGGAGCCACGAGCGTCTCCACGATCACCTTCTTTCCAGCTTCGTCTCCCATAAATCCCGCTCCTTAAGGGATATAAAAGGAGGATTACGGAGTCGGTGAACTCGAAGCCTGTATCTTGATCGTTGGTACAGACCGCTCTGGGGGAGGTACTGGCTTCAGGGTCGTCCTGAGGAGACTTGTTCCTGTCTCAGAGAACGTGTACTTGGACTTGTACTTTGCGTTGTAAGTCGATGTATAAGCAACCGTGGTCTCTGTTTTGAGTTTGGCGGAAGCTTTTCCAAATAAGAAGCTTGCCAAACCACTTGATTTGAAGCTGCTCTCAAATGTAGTTTTATTCTTGAATTTGAACTCTTTTTTGTACTCCTTCTCGGTTGACCGCTCAACTTTCATCGATATTGTCATTTTAACCTCGATGATCGACTCTGTGAACTCATAAAATCGCGGCTGGAGTCCGTACGTCAATAGGTTCATTGGCTGATCATTCGTGACAAGCGTGGGTGACCCGGTCGGATTACCCTCCTCATCAGCAGGTTGCTCGATTGCAAGAACAACGCTGCCAACTGGGAGTTCTATCTCAGCGAGCGCCTGTGCAACCTCAATCGAGTTCATATCCAATGCTTGCTGACTCTCTGCAATAGCCAGCGCCATCTCCTTTATCATGTCCCCAAACGGAACATTCAGCAATTCCTGTCCAACACTCATATTGTTGTCCTCTAACTTCTAATCAACTGTAAACTATTTAAGAGTTTCCTAAACTGGGGGAGTGGAGACAAAATTGGGCGGCTGTGAGTTTAACAAATTATGCCAGTTATGAATATGTTTCCTATGATATCTATTTTCTTGTTTAATCGCTATGTATTTATTCTTTCTATTTTATCATTTAAATTATTTTATATTTATTTTTATAATAGTTTTATTTGATTTTTAATTTGGCGTATCTGGTTTGCTTTACACCTTTGGTCTGTTGATCACTTGGAGGTATATGATCTGATCGGTCTTTGATTTTTTGAGTACTTCGAAGCCCTCTACGATGCGTCCGATGATGTTGGTTGATGAGAATTCTTCTCCCGTTGGACCATGCATCGTGTCGTTTCGATCACGTACTCCGATCATGCCAAGATTTTTCCGTGACATGTTGGTGACGCCTATCTCAAAAGCGGTTACCTCCCCGTTTGGTGTGTTTTCTCGAGAGATAGCTCTCTTAAATAATGCTACTTTTGGCTTGAATAGTGTTATGCCTAGTTCTCTATTGGTGTAGAATGCGCGCATCTTACCGATTGGTTTGTCGAGCAGACCGCATATAAATTTGAAGTACTGCACAGTCATTGGTGCTTGCTCATAGTAGAGTTCGACTTTCACGATCTCATCGGATCGTGCCCCCGTGGTTGAGAGTTTCTTTTCATCGAGTATTGTGGGGGTGTTGATCGGTTCTTGGATCACTACGATGGCGCTATCGTCTTCCAGACCTCTTCGCACCTGTTTGATGCCGCGTTCTTCCAATCGTTTCTCTGCCTCGATCTGGGTGAGTCCGAGCATCATCACACGCTCAGGTTCTGTCTTCACTGTGATGCTCTGCCCAATTTCGGCAATATCTGCAAGCTCAATTCCATGAACAACTCTACCAATTATATTGTGTGAGCCTATCGATAGGTGAGCATCTTTGTAGATGTACAATTCTCCAGTGTTAACACCTTTGTTGCGGACTGTTACCACGCCGCGCCTGCGAGTATGGGTATTTTCAGGTTCGATGATCATATCCCGTATCCCGCCAAGTTGTGTAAAGGCATTGGTGGTATTGGTGACCATTGCAGTATCGCCCTCAAGCGCCGCGAGAGCGTACTCCACGCTATCATATGCTTCTTCTCCCAGATCGAACCCGATGTACGTGACAATCCTTTCACCACCTTCAAGAACTGCATCAGGTTTAATCGGTTTTGAAATCGATTCTTTTCCACTTTCAAATACTGGTGTTATTGCATTTATCGTATCGTCCACCTTCAGATGTTGGAGGGTGTTACGCCCCCCGATCAATCGTGCAAAGATACCGTCTTCAGGCTCGCCATAGGTACCTGTGTGATCAGAGGTTGAAAAGACAAGATCGGTCTTGTCGCCCTCAAAGCCTGAAAGACCGAAGAAGACGTCCCAACGCCTATAATTCTGAGGCGACTGCCTTGGTCTGAAGTCTGTAGACGTGTGACCAAAGGCGAGGGCGTTCTTTGTCTGCCAGATGACCTGCTTTCCAACATACTGTTCGTGGTTCTCCCTCCAGTACTCTGCAAATTCTGATGAGCGAAGCCTGATCTTCAATTTCCCACTGTTGGTTTCAATCACATACTTATCAGTTTTAACCTCTGTCTTGGAAATATCCTCTACAAGCCCGATCACGCTTTCTCTGTGATACACTGCTCCTGACCGTTCAATGGCATCCATTACAGTCGAGCCCTCTGGAAGCTCGATATCAAGACCATTCACCTCAACCTTCATCCAGTCCACCAGTTACACCATAGCTACCGATTTCTTATAAGCCTATCGCGACACACATGACACCACGACGTTTTGATGTAGTTCTGTGTGCCGATAGAACAGTTTCCAACCACTATCGAAAAATTTTGTCCAGATTCGAGCGCTTTCTCAAGTGCAATCCTACCAATAGAGGTGCCACCCGGGAAA
Source organism: Methanosarcinales archaeon ex4572_44 (assembly GCA_002254825.2). Taxonomy (GTDB): domain Archaea; phylum Halobacteriota; class Methanosarcinia; order Methanosarcinales; family EX4572-44; genus EX4572-44. The sequence continues at coordinate 7,547 of NJEL02000001.1, forward strand.
TCAGTTTTGTCTAACATGTTAATTTTTTAGAGATACTGTACTCTCCATAGAGTAATAAAATTGCTTTATGATACAAGATAATGGCATTTCTGGAATTCCTATGCTTTTGTTTGATATCTGATAGGGTATTGGTATGTAATTAGCGCGGGGGTGGGACTATGCATAAAACTATATAATATACTCGCGTTTATTTGGTGGTGTTGATCTGTTGTGAGGGTTCTGTGGTATGAGTAGTGATCGGGATATATTGATAGAGCGGCTTGAGAAAGAGTTGTATGAGCGGGATAAATTATTGAGGGATGCGCGAGAGTCGATCGATCGTCTTCTGGCGGAGCGTGAGCGCGGAAGGGAGTTGATGGATCGTCTTGAGGTGCGGCTCACTGATCTTGAGCGCAGAGTGGCAGACGTGAACAATAAATATGAGGGGGTGATGATGGAGTTGTTGGATCAGAAGTCGTTGATCCAGGCTCATAAGAGGACAAAACCCACAGTTTTGTCGAGGCGTGTTGAGGCGGTGAGTGATAAGGTTGATGAGGGGTCTGATAGAGAATCGAGTAAGGATAATATTATAGTTGCTGATGATAGCGTGCCACCGTTGAGGGGTGGATCATCCGATGAGGAGAGTGACATAATCGAGATATGATGTTAGTTGGGGTTGTCGGTGCAGATAAGAGAAATAGCGTTTGAAAATTTTAAATCATTTGGAAAAAAGATTAGAATATCTTTTTTTGACGGTTTCACAGCGATATCAGGACCGAATGGGAGTGGAAAGTCCAATATTATAGATGGAATCATCTTTTGTATGGGGCTCTCGGGTTCCCGTACTATGCGTGCAGAGAAACTGACAGATCTCATATATAATGATGGTGGGAATAGTCCTGCGCACGCTGAGGTGAGTATAGCGATCGAGAACATGAGGGGAGAACTATCAGGTAGAGGAGATCTTGTCACCATCACCAGGCGGGTTAAAGAGACCAACGCGGGATACTACAGCTACTATTACCTTGATGGTCGAGCTGTTACGCTCAGCGAGGTGCATGAGGAGTTGCGCAAGGCAAATATCACTCCAGAGGGCTACAATGTTGTTATGCAGGGTGATGTTACACGTATAATAGAGATGACTCCTTTCGAACGTCGCAGAATCGTTGATGAGATTGCAGGTGTCAGTGAATTCGAGAACAAGAAGGAGCGGGCGCTGGGGGAGCTTGAGATTGTGCGCGAGCGTGTCGAGCGTGTGGACATCATACTTGAAGAGGTACAGTCACAACTACATCGGTTGAAACAGGAAAGGGATCATGCACTCAAGTACAGGGCTCTTCGAGACGAAAGGCGAAGATACGAGGGTTTCATAATACTTGCACGGTTGAATGATTCAAAAAAAGAACTTGATGCAGTTCGGAGAGAATTAAACGAGAAAGATGGTAAAAAAGAGGTATTTCAAAAAGATTGTGTGCGGGAGAGACGTGCGCTGGAATCACTCGGGGCTCAGCTTCGGGGGTTGAATGAAGAGATTTTGGAGAAGGGGGAAGCTGAACAGATACGGGTGAAAAGGGAGATAGAAGAGATCAAAGGTGAGAAAGAAGTTTCCAGAAAGACGATCGATCTCCTCTCTGACGAGATAGGTGACATTGATAATGCGCGGCGCAAGGCTCTTGTTGAGATCAGCACGCTTCGGGAGAGGGCTGAAAGCCTCGAGGATCGGGTGGGAGAGGAGGAGCTTCGAAGAGAGACTCTGCAAAGCGAGATTGAAGAGAGAAAAATAGAAATGGGGGTTGTTAAAAATAAGATCGTTGAGGTGGATTCCGCGTATGCAGGAATACAAGAAAGGCTCAGTGAGTTAAAAAATAGATATGAAATACTTAAAAGTGAAAAAAACGAGTTGATTCGGAGTGAAGATCGATTACTTGATGCGATCAGGCGAAAAACACGTGATGCCACTGAGATCGAGGACGAGATCAGAGAATCGCATGAGAAGATAGCGGGCGAGGAAGACGATAGAGAGAAACTCGTAAGAGAGATACGGGACATTACCAACGGGTTAAAAGAGATCTTCAGCGATCTTGAAGATCTTGAAAATAGTAGAACAAAGCTTCGAAGAGAGAAGAGCGGGATAGACCAGCACCTTGTCACATACCAGCAGCAATATATGAGGATAGAGGCAGAGATGAAAGCCGCCCGTGATGCTAGTGGGTACAGCCGAGCTGTTGAGAGCATAATTGAAGCAAAGAGGAATCGGGAGCTTGAAGGGATCTATGGCACCATAGCAGAGCTTGGAAAAACGGACAAACGCTATGCCACATCCCTCGAAATCGCAGCAGGAGCACGGATGCAGTCCATCGTGGTTGCAACCGATGAGGATGCAGCCTATGCGATAGCCCATCTGAGACAGCGGCGAAGAGGGCGTGCAACATTCCTTCCACTGAACAAACTCGCACCCAAAAGAGACCTTGAAAAGCCAGAAGAGAGCGGTGTTATAGATTACGCAGTGAACCTCGTCGAGTACGATCCAAGATTCGATCAGGCATTCTGGTACGTCTTCAGAGACACGCTGATCGTTGAAACGCTCAGTGATGCACGAAGGTTCATGGGCCGATACCGCATGGTCACGCTCGAAGGCGATGTGGTTGAGCGCGGTGGAGCAATGACGGGCGGGACCGCACGTTCAAGACTTGGATTTGCAAGTGGAGAGGGCGAGAAGCTTGCAAGGCTGGGAGAAAAGATAACAGAGCTTGAATCCCACAAAAAGAGTGCAGAAAATAAGCTCGACAAGACAGAATCGCACATATACACACTACAGAAAGAGATAGCCCAGAGTGAGAAGGCATTGTCAAAGAAGCAACTGGAACTTGACGATATGAAAGGTCGTGGAGAACGACTCACAGAGTTGATTAAAAAGAGAGAAAAAGAGCTTGAAGTTATTAAAAATGATCGAATAGCGATTAAAAGAGAAATGGAAGAGATAGAAGAAGATAAAACTCTTAAAAACAATAATATAAGAGAACTTGAAGATGAAATACGCGAACTTGAAGAGAAGATGAAAGACTCGCCAATCCCAGGACTCACAGAAGAGGCCAACAGTCTGCAGGACAAAATAGACCACTCCAACAAACGAATCGTTGATGTCGAAGCAACGATCAACAGCATAAACCTTGAGAAGAGATATGCAGAAGAAAAAATCGATGAGATAAAAGAGAACATGCACGGACTTGAAACCAAGAGAGAAGAGCGTTTGAAGAAAATAGAAGATCTCAAAGACGAGATAAAAGAGTTCGAAGAGAAACTGAGAGAAAAAAAGGAACGTGAAGAAGAACTCTCAATTGAACTTGCACAACTCCAGAAAGAGAGAGAAAATATACAAAAAACTTATAATGACACAGAAGAAGAAGTGCTGCGAATCAAAACAGCGATTAAAGGGCTTGAAACTGAGATCATTGGGTTGGATGCAACCATGGAAGCAATCAAAGAGCAGATAAGCGAGATGCAAAAAGAAGTAGAGGAACGAGACCTGGACGAATCTATCGAGGTTCCAACGAGCCACGAGGTCCAAACCCGGATCAAAAGCATCGAACGTGGAATGGAACGGCTCGAACCTGTTAACATGCGAGCAATCGACGAATACAGCGAAGTAGAAGAGAGAGAGAAAGATCTGCAGGCAAGACGCAACACACTATTTCACGAGCGAAAAGAACTACTCAAACGCATCAAACAGTACGAACAGATGAAAAAAGACGCATTCGCAGAGGCTTACAACAACATAAACACACACTTCAAAGAAATATTCGCAGAACTCTCAGATGGCACAGGAGAGATCATACTCGAAAACCCCAGAGACCCTTTCACAGGCGGACTGACAATAAAAGCACGACCGAGAGACAAAACAGAACAGCGACTTGAAGCAATGTCAGGCGGCGAGAAAAGCCTCACAGCACTCGCACTCATATTCGCAATACAAGAATACCGACCAGCACCCTTCTACGCCTTCGACGAAATAGACATGTTCCTCGACAGCTCAAACGCACAACGCGTCGCACAACGTGTAAAAAAATCCTCCACAAAAGCACAATTCATCGTAGTAACACTCAGAAAACCAATGATAGAAGCATCAGACCGAATCATCGGCGTAACAATGCAAGAAAACAACATCACCAGTATAACAGGAGTGAAAAACCGATGAAAATTGGAGTAATCGCAATACAAGGAAATATCGAAGAACACATCCACGCCCTAAACCAAGCAATGAAGAAAGAACAGATAGACGGCACAGTAATACCAGTAAAACACAGAGGAATAATACCAAAATGCGACGGCATAGTAATCCCAGGAGGCGAAAGCACCACACTCTGCCGCCTCATGAAAAAAGAAGGCATCGACACAGAGATCAAAAACGCCGCTCAAAAGAACAGACCAATATTCGCAACCTGCGCAGGACTGATCGCCATAGCAAAAAAAGGCGGAAAAGAAGCAGAACAAACAAAACAGGAACTACTCGGAATAATCGACCTTGAAGTTGAAAGAAACGCCTTCGGACGCCAACGCGAATCCTTCGAAACAGAAGTAAGGATAAACTTCCTCGAAACGCCCTACAACGCAATCTTCATCCGAGCACCAAAAATCACACGAGTCGGAAAAGACGTAGAAACCATAGCCACACTCAACAACAACATCATAGCCGCAAAACAAAAAAACACAATCGCCTTGTCCTTCCACCCAGAACTAACAAACGACACCCGCATACACCAACACTACATCAAACTCATCAAAAAATAGAAGAACCACTAACCCTACCTTAGAAAAACAGGGAGTTAAAACTGATTATTTTTATTTTTGGAGCGTCAAATCTTCGTGCATACTCTGGATGTCTTCTACGTGGCATAGGTCACAGGCATATCCTCTGTAGATGTGGATCTCGATGATTCCTCCAAAGCTTGGTTTGAGGGGGTCTTTTGGATCGTGGCAGGTGTCGCATACTATTTCGTGTCCTGGCAGGCGTTCTGGAACAGATGTCGTCGGGTTGTGGCAGTACGTGCATGAGAGGTTCACTGTTGAGTCGCTCGTGTGCAGGTCATGAATCTTTGAGCCATGGCATGCTGCACAGTAGATCCCACCATTCATATGCTTTGGGATCTTCTCTGGTTCCATGTGGCATATCGTGCAGTCGATGCTCTGTCCTGGTATGTCTTTGAACTCGGGTATAACCACCGCGTCTGTTGCCGCTTCTGTCTCTCTATCTGAAGGGGGCGTGGATATATCGGTGGTGAGTGCTATGTATGTGATGCTTCCTATAAGCACGATGCATGTTATCAGCATCGCTATAAGGTATGGCGTGTCACGGTTCTTCATTGCCACTTTATGGTGATTGTTTTGCTGTCAACCAGATCTCCGTTTTCGTCCACCACTTTCATGATCACGTTGACACTCTCGCCCGGTTCTGGCATTGTCATGAGTTCTGATGTTAGCTTGTACTCGCCTGGTCCAGTGTATGCTGCAGAGCGCCAGTAACTTATCTTCTGCAGGCTATCTTTCTCTATTATGTGGAGAACTACGCCTGGGGTCTGTGCTGGATTCTCGCGGTACTCTTCAAGAGCGCTCGCAGTGTGTTGTTCTGCCACGAGTTCTGTGATCCGCGACACATTATCTGTCTCAGTGATCGTTGCTCTGGCTGTGACAACGGTTTTATCTCCACCGATGCAGCCTGATAGAATCACCATGAGTGATAATACTATCAGCAGCCCTGCTATGGTTTCTACTGTGATTTTGGTCTTCATACTTCACCTCTACATAATATATCTTTCTTGTTGTACATAAAATATTATAGTTTTTCCACTCAAACAATCGCGAACCTGAAGCCGAGCAGTTTTCCGCGTCTATATGTATTTTCGTCTTTGTGATGATTTATTTGCATGGGTGTTGTGTACCTCTGTGGTGGTGGTTGCGTTGGTTGTTATCTCGCCGTGGCACGCTCCACACGACAGGTATCCTTTCGTGAGTCGATCGTCAATTGAGTTTCCGGGTGTGTTGTTGAAAGGTATTCCAGCGGGGTAGGAACTTGATTGGTTGATGAGAAGATGGTAAAGTGGTGAATGCACGTTCCCCTGGCTTAGTAGGGCGCCTGCTTCTGTAACCCCTATGGTTGCTGTTGTGAAGAGGCTCTGGTTGTTGTAAGTATAATTGTTGTTTCCGTGGCAACGATCATCGTCACAGGTGCGAACGACTGATGTGTGTGCCCCAGAGAATCCGAATATTGTGGAGTTGTGGCAGAGGTGGCATACTTCATACCCGTTTATCTCGTTATTCCTGTCTCTGTCGAGTGAAACTGCGTTGGTGGTGCCATCGCTCGTGCGCTGCCATTTATCTATCGTGGAGTTCCACTCCCATATATCGCTTGTGCCATCGCCGTCCCCATCATAGTTGGTGACTATGTGTGTATTGTTGTACGAGATCCCTGAAATTGAGAGATACGTTGTGTAGTTGGTGTTGTTCGCAGCGCGCAGGTGAGCGTTTCGCACATAGCCCTGGCTTGCCATGAACTCGTTGTACTCGCCCGAATGACACTTTGTGCAGTTCTTATCAGCGTAAAAGGTATGCATACCAGAAAACATGCTCAGGGTATCGGGCATGATGAAAACTATAATGGCAATGATTCCAACGAGGAGTATTGCTATCTGGTATCGCTTCAAACAAACACCCCCTCTGGGAAGATCTTATCAGGTAATACGTGACACCATCTACACTCCTGCTCTGCCGATGAATTATAGTTTCCTATTGCACTGTTGTATCCAGACTCTGCGTGGCATGTTGTGCAGTTTGTAATCATCAGGACTGATGATCTTGGCGTCTCTGTCACATTGTGCCTGCCGGTTTCGTTCAAGAAATCATTCTGGTGTGAATGGCAGCATTCACACCATTTCCATGTGTACTCTTCGGTCGGGTGGTCACACGTTGTATTGATGTGACAGTCGGTGCAGTTGAGAGATGCGTGCACGCTGGAATTAAACATCGTCTCATTCACATAATATTTTTTTGCATCAGAATCCTCAAGTCCATAGTGGCAGCTGTCGCATTCTTCTGCCCATGTTATGGCAGGGATGGTCAGGTTTTTGTCGTGTATTCTGCCTCTGTCATGACACTCTGAGATGATGCACGATGAGAGTTGTGATGCATGCGGGATGTTCTCGGTGTAATTTGGTGGGCCTGATCGCTCAAAGATCTCAATAAACTCGTTAGTAGAATTCCTGTGACACCACGTGCAATCTGATAGGTTGCTTGTTGTGGCGATGTCTGGACGGCTGCGCGGATAATGTGATGATTGTGAAAGGTTCACACGATAGGTGGCGTTTCCGCCAGCATCGAAGCCCGCGATTTTCATCGTGCTCAGATTATGGCAACCATATCCGCAGGATTCTGAGTTCGTGTCCGCGGTGGTGCGTGCGGTGATGTTGACACCGCTCTTGAAATGGTTGTAGACAGCGGGCGCATTGCTTACGTTTTGGTACGCGTAGGTTCCGTTGTGGCATTCATAGCAGAGATACGCATAGTTGTTAAAGGTATCCTCGTGTCCCCTTTCAGGATATGCTCCATTTGGCACATGGCAGCCCCAGCACTTAGAGTTATTCGCATCACCGACCTCTGATTCAGCTATACTGGTCATGTTCTCGTTTAAGTCTGCGTGCACCCCTGCATTCACAGCGGTCACATTGATCTCATACACGCTGATCCTATTTGCACCATAGAGCGCGTGGCAATCTGTGCAGTTTCCACTGCTATACGCCCGTGTCAATGTCTCCTTGTGCAATCGTCCTGTGCCATGACATTCATCGCATCTTTTAGTTCCCTCATGCTGAATGTTCTTGTCGTTCTCATACTCCATAAAAACTGTTGATGTATTCTGGTGGCAGTAGGCACAGTATGCTGTTGAATTTGCAGGATTGTAGATCGCTACGATGTCGGTTCGGTTGTTTCCGTAGTGTGATGTGATCGAGAAGTTCGTGTAATAGGGTGTTATCTCATTCTCATCGAATGCGTAGAACATCTCTGTTTGATTGTGACAGCCCATGCACGAGTCCGAATCTGCGGGGCGTGTCCAGTGTGCTGAGATATTGGTTCCGTTCTTGAAGTGATTGTGCACTTGGGGTGCATTGCTCACGTTACTAAATATAGGGATGCTATTCTTGTTGTGGCAGTCATAGCAGTGGTATGCAGGGTCTAGCCGGTTGCTGTGCTCCTCCACGCCAGTTCCCTCTGGAAAGTGGCAGACCCAGCAGGATCGGTTGGTGTCGTTTTGGGTGTCAGCATCATTCATCTTGCTGTGGTTCATTGCACTTGCATAGACCGTTTCATCGATCCTATGTCTGGTTGCACCTCCCTCGACGCCATGACACGTGAGGCAGTCAGGACCACCAGTGATGCTCTCCACGTTCATTTTGTGGAGGTTATCAGGCGTTTGATCGTTTGCATGGCAGTGGTAACATCCATCCACAGAGTTTGCTTCGTCTGTGGAGTTGCCGTGTTTGTTCTGGGTTGCATTACCATAAAGCGTTGCGTTCGTGGTGTCGTTATGGCAGTATCTGCATTTATTCGTCGGGGTGAGAAGTTCACTCGTTGTGCCATAATGTGAGACGGCTGAGAAGACCGTGTGCCCGAGTTCCTTGTAGGCTGTGTCGCCGTGATCTTGGTCGATGCTGTTGTTGTGGCAGTCCACACAACGTCCGTTGTTGCTGTGCACGTTTGTCTTGACGAGCGTTGCATTTGGGTAATGCTCGGTTATCACTGGGGGCAGTTTGTTTAGACCCAGAATTGGATCACTTGCGCTCTCCCAAGTATATCCTTCACTCGTAGAACTGTTCCATGCATCGCTTCTTGCGTGGCAATCCTCACAGGTATATGGCATCTCATCTGTCTCGATAACTCCGCTATCATCCATATCGGTGATTCCGTTTCGATCGCCCATACCCTCTGGGATCGTGCCATCGCTCTGGTGGCAGCCCCAGCACGGAGTTGATCTGTTATCCAAGCCATACCCTTCATAAAGAAGGGTGTTATTCAGGATGTTTCCATGAATCCCGTTAGCGATAGCAGTGGCATTGACCAGCGACTGCACACCATATTCGCTGTCCACATCATGGCATAAGACACAGTTCGGACCGCCGCCTGCGTATAGCGATTCGTTGTGGAAGTGTGTGAGAGTGCTCTCGTTCACACTTCCTACCCAATCAGGCCTGACATGGCAGTAGGTGTAACACTCAGAAACGTTTGTTGTGTCAGCGCCGTACATATCTCCGCTGATGTTCGTGGCATTGCCCCAGATTGCACCGTTTGTCTCGTTGCAATGGCAGAAGAGGCAGTTTGTGGTGTCAACTAAATTTTGCGTTTTGCTTAGACCGTAGTGCGAGACATCGCCTGTTGTGGTTCTACCCGTGTAGGTGGTCCAGCCACCGCTTTTCAACTTCCAGACCTCTAAATTGCCTATCTCAACATCCGAAAGAACGCTCGACGCGTGACAGTCGTCACATGAGCCACCCTTGCCCACGTCAGTCTGGATGAGGATCGATTCTGCGCCCTTTGTAGTCGGCCCGTGATTGTCGATCGCTGCAACCAACCCTTGCGTGTGCGACGGCTGACCATCGATAGGTCCGTGGCATTTCGCACACTTGTAGGGGTTCAGTGCCCGATCAGGATGGAAATAGGGACTTGGCGGCGTGCCATTGGTAGAGTGGCATGCCCAGCAGATCGCGTTGTCTCTGGAGATATTACCTATCTGTTCGCTTGTGTATCCGCGGTATTGGAGCCATTCAGTGAAGTTCTTGTCAGTTCCCTGAAGAATGCTGCCATTACGGAATGCACCGCTCAGATTGGTGTGCATCGCAAGCTTTACGGCGGTCAGGTTCACGATCGGACGGATCGGGGTTTCGTTGTATGCGGATTCATTGTTGTCGTGGCACTCGAGACAGCCCGCGCCGCCAGTGGGTTCGTAGTCTATGTAAGTACGGTAGGTAAAAGAGTTATTTTGAAGCGACTCAGTACCCGTCTCATGACACATCGAACACCCATCCGAACCGTCTGGTAGGTAAACACCGCCTCCTCTATTCATCGTCGAGTTATTCCAGTTCGCCTGATCCAATTCCTTCCATGATATGTTATTTGGAGGCGAAACGTTGGTTATATATGTGTAATTGATAACATTATTACTACCACCTCCTCCATATTTTGACTCATAACGTGTCATCGCAGGTTTACTGCTGCCGTGCGGGTTATGACAAGAGTAGCAGTTGTAGCTGGGATGTTTATGATCATATTGTGGAGAGTGGATGTTTGTAGGATTCGGAGTTCCACCAGTACCTCCAGCACTAAACATTTCCATAGTAAAATAATACTCGTCTCTGAAGTTTGTCTGATTCGTGTAATTTTGGAGATGTGAATCAGTCTCATCCGTCATCTTTGCGACAAGTTTTTCCTCAAGGTGGCAGACGAGGCAGAGCGCGTAATAATTTGAATCATACCCTCCTGTTGTTTCATTCGTATAAGTCCGTAAGAGATCATACCTGAGATCTGTCCCGTGATTGTCATGGCACGCCTTGCACGCTATTTTTCCGTCCCCGAGCGGGTGATGGGTCGTCTGGTTGAACTCGGTCTCTTGCCTGAGCCGCGGTTGTGTTGCATTCTCGCTGTGACAGCCCAGACCTCCAGTTTTGCCAGTGTAGCATAACTGCGGGCTCTGCTGGTACAACAGATCCTTTCCGCTCGCGTTTCCGTGTGGAATTGCGCTGGAATCATTTTCATCGTGGCAGTCGATGCACCGTCCAGGCGTGTATGGCTCATCGAGATCATCAAATACCTCTGATGAGTAGTTCGTCCAGTGGAGGGTGTTCTTGAATACGAGTTTGTCGCGATGGCAGTAGTAGCACTTGCCATTTGGGGTGTAACCTGTCTCCACGAGAATGGTCACGCCAGGTCCTGTGATCGTTGTCGTGATGTTTCGATGTGTGGTATTCCTGCCCTCAATTTTGTCCCACCTGTTTATAGCGGTACAGTTCATCGGCTGGTGGGTGATCTGTCCGGTTACGTTCTCTTTGTACTCCACAACTGGAAGCCAGTTACTGCTCGAATCGGGTGGTCCATAGAAATCGAAGTCATTCCCGCTCAGCCTGCCGTGATTTGAAAGCGGTATTTCGCTCTCTCCCCAAACTATCACATCTCCCACATCAGAAAAATCGCCGTACCTAACTGTGAGATTCGCCCAGACTGGCTCTAAATGATACTTATCCCAGCATAACACATCGATACGCCACATTACCGTGAGATTCGATGTGTCTTCATATCCAACATCTGTTTTGTTGAATACGCTATCAAGCGTGCAGACCCTGGTGTCGTTGGTGAGATAAAATGTGTAGTTCGCTGCTGTTGATTCGTTGTTTGTTATGGTTGCGTCATTTGAGTCATTGATCCGAACGTCGAACTCTGCTCCATTACGCGTGAAATCATTCCCGATCATCGTTGTGTTTGTTGAGTGCTCTTCTAAGAGAAGTCCTGTTGCTGTATAGTTTGTGATGTTATTTTTAATAAGGTTGTAATCCCTTGATTTTGTGAGAAATATTCCCCTCAGTGTGGCATTGATGGTGTTATTCGTGAGGTTGCCCCAGTGTGACTCTGACATATAAATACCGTCTTCACCTCTAATGGTAGTGTTGATAATGTCTGTATGATTGGTATTCGTACAATATGCGCCTGTGTTGTTTGCGATGATGCTGGAATCGCTTATGGTGAGATTGTCGGATATAGATATAAGTGCGCTGTGCGATGACGCAGAGGTGATCGTGACATTTGTTAGGTTTGTGTAATGTGCTCTGTGAGCGTAGAGCCCATACTGCGAATCTCCAGAAGCACGAGTAGAAGCGATCGTCGTGTTGATGATGTTGTTGTGAGCAGAAGATGCTATCTCCATTCCGTCCCATACCAATTATTTTGCGTCGTAATGTTTGTTAGATTTGTATTATTTGATTTCCATAGAAATGCGCCGTGACCTTTGACATTGTTTGAGAGCGTACTGTCTCCTACGTCAATATTAGCACAATCGATGAGTGTTATCTTTCCGAGGTTGGTCACATTGGGTGCCACAAGATGCTTCTCAATTGCTATATTAGACTCGCCATAATAATAGTTCACTTCTTCACCATTTGCAGTGTTGTTTCTCCAGATATAGTTGTAATAAAAATACTCTGACATCTCGTTATAGAGCGCGAATGCGAGATTTCCATTATCTGATATCTTATTCTCGGTCAAACAATTGTAATTTGTACAAAATACGATTCCCGTGTCGTTATTATACCGCACAGTGTTGTTATGCAGGGTGTTGTGTGTGCTCAGATGAGCGCCAGACACACCACCGATCTGGATGCCATTGACCCTGTTGTCTGATACATCATTATCTGTGAGGTTATTATACCCATTAGCATCCAGATAAACACCTATAGAATTGTTAGTGATGCTATTGTTGATGATGTTGTTGTTGGCAGTCGACCCTACAGAAAAAATTCCATAATTTTTGTTATTTAGAATGTAACTGTCGTTTATGGTGTTCTTGCTCGAATCGACAAGATAAACAGCATATTTTGTGTTATTTTCAATGGTTACAGATGTGATATTATTCTGACTGGTCGATTCAAAGTTGATGCCGTACATCGTGTTGTTCTCAATCGTGCTATCTCTGATGCTCACATTCGATGATGCGCCTATGATTCTGACACCGTCCCCGTTGTGTATTATGGAGGAATCAAACCACAGATTGCTGCAATCCACAATAGTGACATGCCCGATGTTAGCGTCGACGATCGTAACATTGCTGTCAGTGTAGTTGTAGTAGACACGCCCACCATTCACGGTGTTAGTGACGTCGATATCGTTGTTATAATTCCCTGTGACATAAAGGCTGTAGTTGGCGATGTTGGTTAAGCTATTGGATCGAAGAATATTGTTCTGGGAAGAAATGATGTTTATGCCGTATCCACTGCTGCCGTTTATAGTGCTGTTACTGATTGTTGTGTTGTCGGAGGAGTCTACATAAATTCCCTGCAGATTGCTACTCCCTGCGATTGTGAAGTTTCGGAGGGTGTTGTTAAAGGACGATTCGACGTGCACAGCATCGTGATCGGGAGAGGAGTACTGTTCACGTGTGATACTGATATTCTCAAGAGTGTTGTTGTTCGAGTTCTGGACACGAATGCCATGATAATAACTGCTCTTTTCTGCGATGATATTATCCAAAAGACTGCAACAGTTCGAGTCCTGGATATAGATGCCATACCAGTACCGACGGCTATAATCATGAGACCCTGTGTGCCCTGCCTCTATAGTGCAGTCTCTGATGCTTGTGTTACCCGCTGAATGGAGATAGATCCCATAGGTAGGGACGGTGGTAATACGAACAGAATTCTGTCCATCCCCATGTCTGAATGTACAATTATATATACTAACACTCTCGTTTGTCTCGATACTGAACCCATTGTTGTACACACAGCACTCGATGGTACTGTTCGTGACATTACCCTTACTACCACTTTCGTATATCCAGCCATAGTAGTCTGCGCTACTGGTATCCTTATGGGTGACTGTTGAACCATTAATATTCATCACGCCGCCATCGTGTATAATGATTAAACGCTTATTGGCAAAACTGCTGTCCATTTTTATCGTCGCATTCTCGATTGAGAGCACCGCGCCGTCATTCACGACGATGTCTCCAGCCACACTGCTCACGTTGTTGCTCAGGAGTGTGCTCCACGTCTCATCATTTGCAATGGTGACATCGATATCGCCATAATCCGCAGCCCCCGCGAGTCCGCAGACCAAGAACATGTAGACCGAGAAAAGAATAGCCAATTGGGCAAGGCTTAAGAGAGACCTCGTTCGAGCTCTACCCGACACAAACCTCCAGCAGTAAACCATAGACACATCTCGCACAAGAACAACTTGCTACTCAATATAAATAACCTTTTCCAAACCTTTTTTGAATTGATCAATCCAACGCCACAACCAGGCAGATCTGCCATTTAATTATCGTACTCTTATAAGAAGCCATCCTGTAAACCCTGCCAACCAGAGATATCTATTTGAATTTAAATTTTAATTAAATTTATACTATTTTCATGTTTTCGATGCGTAGGGTTGGTGTGATGATGCTGCCGAGGTTTTTCACGTCGCTGCCTGCTCCACTAATATTCTGTAAGAGTCCGAAGATGTTGCCTGGTATCATCAGTGTCTTTATCGGCTCGGTGATCTCTCCGCCTCGTATGATGAAGCTGTTTCGTGCTTCTACTGAGAAGTCGCCTGTGATCGGGTTTGCTGTGTGAGCGCCGATTAAAGTGTGTATGATCACCCCTTCGTCTGTCTCCTCAATAACTCTTGAGTCTGGATATTGTATCGTGAAGTTCCGAGTAGAGATCACGGGTGTCTGGTTGTACGTGTATCGTATGGCGTTTGCTGTGCTCATGGTCTCGTCCTGATCTGCGGTGTACTTGTCATAGAGGTAAGTCTGGAGCACTCCGTCTTCAATCACTCTCGTTCTCTGTGAGGGCGTACCTTCATCGTCCGTGGCTGCGCTTCTGAGTCCGCCTGTCATGAGCCCATCATCTATTACTGTGAGTTCTTCCTTTGCTATCTCTGTCTGTAGTTTTCCTTTTAGGTTTGAACGGTTTTTCTGAACGTTTTCTGCACTTAAGGCAGATATGAAGGTGTGTTCTATCAAGTCTGCTACCGCCATTGGCTGGAGGAGAACTGTGGTTGTTTCTGGCAGGACTTTCGTGGGTCCCAGTGATCGCCTTGAAAGCTCTGCTGCATTTTTTCCGATCCTGTGAAAGTTTATCTTGCCAATCTCTCTTGAAACTTCAAAGTCGTAAGCTGTTGCTGTCTGCCCGCCTCTCGTGCTTATGGTCTCGATGAAGGCGTCCGCGGCGGTGGTCTTCTCCCGCTTGCTCACGTTGTTTGTGTTCAGTATCTCATGTTCTGTAGTTGTGCAGGTGAGTTTACCTGTTACTGGGTGGGTTTCGATTGTTCCTGCTGCTCCACGTATTAATTCAAGTGCATGGTTGATACAGTCTTCAACACTACTATCCTCGGTTTTTTTGTCGTACAATCCTTTTACTGTAGGGTGTTCCGTGTTCGATGGCAGTTCTTTCCATTTAGGGTTTGATTTCCTAATCTTTGCCGTTTTAACCGCGAGGGTAGCTGCATCGCTTATTCTCTCTTCTCGGTTGGTGCTTGCATAGCCCACTGCGCCGTTCACGATTGCACGTATTCCAAGTCCCTGGACTATACCTTCCAGTGCAAGTTCTATAGTGTCCCGTTTAATCTCGATTCCTATGCTACGGGTTGAGACGGCGTAAACTTCTACCTCGTCTGCACCCGCCCTCTTTGCAAGCGCAAGGGATTCTTCAAGGTTCAGGTTCATCCGCTGCCTCCAACGATTGCTCTTTTCACGAGTATGTGTGGGGATCCGTCACTCACAGGGACGACTTGACCAGCCTTCCCGCACTGCCCAGGGTGCATCTTGAGGTCTGACCCAACAGCAACAACCTCGTTCAGTATTTCAAGTATGTTTCCTGAGAGTGACACGTCCTTCAAGAGTGCTTTTTGTTCATGGTCTTCGATCAGGTAGCCGCGTTCGGCGTTGAACTGAAATATACCATCTCCTGGGTCGACCTGCCCGCCGCGAGAGCCTATGAGGTAGACGCCGCATTCAATATCTTCAAGCATCTCTTCAAAGGTACTGTCGCCGTTATCGATGTAGGTGTTGCTCATCCGTACGATCGGTGGGGAGTACCCTTGGGCCCTGGCATTGCACGAGACACCTCCGAGCTTTCCAGCAGTCTCGCGGTTGTGCAGATAGTTCTTGAGAACACCGTTCTCTATCACCACGGTTCGCTTGGGCATTGCTCCTTCATCGTCAAATGGATAGTAACCGTATTCGTGCAGGGTAGGGTCGTCGTGGACTGTTACAAGTGGCGATCCTACTTTGGTGTTGAGCCGTCCCGAAAAGACCGAGTCTCCTTCGAGTACGTGGTCTGCCTCTGCTGCATGTCCCACTGCCTCATGGATGAATACGCCTGCAAGTTCAGGGTCGAGGATTACTGGCATAACACCTCCCCGCGCGCCCTCTGCGTGGAGGAGACTTTTCGCAGTATCTGCCGTTTTTGATGCAATCGCGAGAGGATCTTTCCTCTCGAATAGTTCAAAGCCTGAAATTGCAAAACAACTCTCTCTTGCCGCTTGATAATTCCCATTCTCACGTGCCACCGCTGTGATCGAGAAACCGATTCGCGGCAGGGTATAGCCTGCCTCTACACCGTCTGAATTCCTGTATTCTACGCTGACCTCTGATTCGGCGTATACGGTGTGCACGCTTGAAATCCCGGGTTTTTGGGCGGACTTTGATATCTCTCGTACCAGTTGTATCTTCTCTTCGATATCGATATCTTCTGGATCTACTCTGATCCTTGGCAGGTTTTTCACGACAGGTTTCTCGATCGGCGCAAGTTCGATTCGATCCCTCGTTGATCTCTCACCTGCTGTATGAGCGAGTCTTACAGCTTCTTTGCAGGCTTCTCTCGTCCCATCCAGATCCTCTGTTGTGACAAGCCCCCATGTACCGCCCACAAGTGCGCGGACGCTTGCACCTGTTATGAAACTGTTGCTCGTCTCTTTGATCTCACCATTGTCCAGAACTATACTGCTCGCTCGTGTGTCAATGATCCTGATATCGTAAAAATCATCATCTTTGGTATTATTACCTTCTTAAGCCCTGCCTGAGCCGCAGCCTCAATCTTATAGGTAACACCTCCAACAGGGAGCACATCACCACGAACTGAGAGCGAGCCTGTCATCGCCACGCTCTGATCCACTGGAATGTTCTCAATCGCTGAAAGGACGGCTGTTGCTATAGATATACTCGCCGAATCGCCCTCAACTCCTTCATACGTCCCGATGAACTGGACATGGATATCCATATTGGCAACATCCTGACCTGTCACCTTCTTTACAAAGGCTGAGACGTTCTGCACCGCCTCGCGTGCAATCGACTTGAGCTTACCTGTTGCGATCAGATGCCCCTCAGACTTTGAGGTTGTCGGCGTGATCTCTGCCATTATCGGCAAAACGATGCCAGAATCCTCGCCCATCACTGCAAGCCCGTTCACCCTGCCAACCGAGGCGCCACTGCTCTTGAACATCTGGTAATCCTTTCTCCGCTCGAGAGAATTGTTGGCAAGCTGCTGCTCGACCGAACGCGCAATATGTTTGGCTTTCAACACGTGCTCTGCCGTTGTGAGCTCGGAACCATCGCTGCGAGCAATATCACCAGCCACCCGTACAAGCCCACCAAGATCTCGAAGCTTCAGTGTAAGATGCCCTTTTCTCCCGGCTCTCCTTCTTGCCTCACGTATGATCTCTTCCACGGAATCGCGCGTGAAATGGGGTATCTTGCCATCCCGCATAACCTCCTGTGCCACAAAATGCACGAGCTTCTTCCTGTTTTCAGGGCTATCAGGCATGTTATCGCTCATATACACTTCATACCCGTATCCTTTGATCCTTGAACGAAGCGCAGGATGCATGCCGCGGAGAGCATCCAGGTTTCCAGCCGATACCATAATAAAATCACATGGCACGGGATCAGTCTTAACCATAGCACCAGAACTTCTCTCGGACTGACCTGTGATTGCAAACTCCTTCTCCTGGAGCGCTGTTAATAAATTCTGCTGTGATTCGAGCCGAAGCGTGTTGATCTCATCGATGAAAAGAACGCCTCGGTGTGCTTTATGAATTGCACCAGCCTCTACACGATCATGGCTCGGAGTCTCAAGCCCACCCGACTGGAATGGATCGTGACGCACATCACCGAGAAGCGCACCAGCATGCGATCCTGTAGCATCGAGATAGGGTGCAGTCTCCTTCTCTGTATTTGATACGAGAAGCTTAGGTATCATAGCTTCCTCCTTAGGCATGAACTGGCGCATCAGCATAGCTATCAGAACCGCAGCAATTATACCAAGCAGTATCATGCCCGTGAAGAAAGAGTAGCCAATGATTCCGAGGACCAAAAGCATCACGAACATGTTGCGAGCCTGACCGCGTTTTTGTGCCTCAACCTTATGCGCCTCAACAATCTCCTTTCCCTTCCCACCAGGGACCACACGAATCCTCGGATTATTGGAATCATCAGTGTTGTGATAGACTAGCACATCCTGCAACTCCTCCTTCGGCAACAGCTCTGCCATCGCCTTTGCAAGCATAGACTTGCCAGTACCAGGGGTTCCGAGCATCATCACATGGCGGCGCTGGGTTGCTGCCTTTCTCACAACTTCCACCGCATGCTCCTGACCAATCACCTGATCTATCAGTTTCTCAGGAACCTCAATATCCTCGGTCGACCCAAATTCCAGATCGCCAAACAGGTCTTCTCTCATATTGTCGTTATCGTTCATAATAATCACAGGTAAGTATGAGATGAACAGTAGTATCCTACGTCTCTAATTCATTGCAGATAGGATTTAAAGATATCGTAGTTCTGAGGCTGTCAATCATTTTGATTTTAGTGTTAATTTTTTTAAATGTTTCTGATCCAGTGTTTTTTTACTGTCGTTCAGAGAGTTTAACACACCGTTTTCTATTTTGAATATTCTTTTAATGTAGCTTTGGAACAGTGTTATTGAAATAATTTTTATAATTGTTTTTATCTTGTATACATGTTACTTTTTCGTGCAAAACAGTTGATTTATAACTTATTTTTACAGTAAAATTGAATTACTTACGAAGACCAAACGTTGCATCATACTTAAGCTAACTGCGAACGTGAGAACTCTGACGGATTGGATAGGTCAAGTGTTACCATCGGTTTTATTAATCATCTCTGCTATCAGGTTTGACTATTCCGTTGATTGGTCTATTGTTTGTGAGTTGATTCTGGATGGAGATGACGATTTCAGAAAAAATCTTTTCAAGGGCGTCTGGAAAAGATGTCAGGGCTGGCGATTTCGTGCTTGCAGATATCGATTGTGCTATGGTACATGATATCACAGGCCCTCTTGCTGTTGAGGGTTTCTATAAGATCGTTCGTGAGAAGGATCGCCCGCACGTCTGGAATGCGCAAAAGATCGTTCTGCTTTTTGATCATCAGGTGCCTGCCGATTCGCTCGATGCTGCCCGAAACCATATTCTTCTCAGGCGGTTTTCAGATGAACAGGGTATACTTAATTATGATGTCTTCGAGGGTGTATGTCACCAGGTGCTGCCTGAAAAAGGGCATGTGGCTCCTGGCAATCTGATCGTTGGTTCTGATTCGCATACGTGTACCTACGGCGCACTCGGTGCCTTTTCCACAGGCGTTGGAAGCACTGATATGGCAGCAGTCTTTGCCACTGGTAAGCTCTGGTTTAAGGTGCCTGAGACGATACGATTTGAGATCACTGGCAAATTTGCCGAACACGTCTGTTCCAAAGATCTCATCCTCTCCATCATAGGCGATGTAGGTGTTGAGGGTTGCAGGTACATGGCTGCCGAGTACGCTGGTCCTACCGTTCAGGAGATGGGCGTCTCTGAACGAATGACGATGTCAAACATGGCGATTGAAATGGGTGGAAAAGCAGGCATAATAGAGCCTGACAGAACAACCGAGTCTTATCTTAGAGAGCGAATCCCTGGTTTTAAGCTTGATTCCTATTGGGAGAGCGACCCATCCGCAGACTCTAAGAAAATGTACTACGATGTCAGCGATCTTGAACCAATGGTTGCATGCCCGCATAATGTTGACAATGTGAAACCAGTCTGGGAAGCAGCAGGAACCCGATTAGACCAAATCTTCCTCGGGTCATGCACCAACGGGAGATTTGAAGACCTCGAGGTTGCAGCAAGAATCATGGGAGACGAGCCCGTTGCAAAGGGAGTGCGCATGATTGTAATACCAGCTTCGAAGACTGAGTACCTAAAGACTCTCAAAGCTGGATTCATTGAACAATTTATTGAAGCAGGTGCGATCGTTGAATCTGCGTGCTGTGGACCCTGCATGGGCGGATCACTCGGACTACTCGGAGATAATGAAGTCTCGCTCTCAACCTCCAATCGCAACTTCAAGGGACGCCAAGGCAGTGCCAAGGCATCAGTATACCTCTCCTCCCCCGCAACAGCAGCAGCATCAGCCATCACTGGCGAAATCACCGACCCACGAGAAGCTTGAACCACCACTCGTGATTGCTTATCCCATCTATCAGATTGGGAATTGATGCGAGGGATGGGATTTGAACCCATGAACTCCTTCGAGACAGGATAACTCCGATACCATCAGTACCACTTAAGTCCTGCACCTTTGGCCGACTTGGTTACCCTCGCACTATAAAGTGCTATGATAACGATCCCCGTATATCTGTTTTGGTATATAAAGTATAAGTTTTATCATAAAATTTCAATAAGGTAAAAAACGAGTGATCCCGGCGCTTGACTGATAAAAATAGAATGGTGAAACGCCGTAATCACTCGGGGGTAATTAAGTTTATATATTTCTCTGCTGGTATGGTTAATTGTTTTGGTGAGTTTATGAAACGTTGGTATCGTGATACTGGTCTTCAGGCAAGGATGTTTTTAACTATGTTTCTGCTTGCAATGGTGTATCTTGCCTTTATCGCTTTTCTTCTGACACAGGGTGTTGGGACGGTGGGTATTGTGGCTTTTGCGGGTTTTTTCCTATTTGTTCAGTATTTCTTTTCGGATAGGCTTGTGCTCTGGAGTATGGGTGGACGTGTGGTGAGTGAGAGTGAGGAGCCTGAGCTTCATGGGATCGTTGATCGTCTCTCTCAACTCGCGGATCTGCCAAAGCCACGGATTGCTGTTGTTAAGAGCAGTGTTCCGAATGCTTTTGCCACTGGACGCAGTAAGAATAATGCTGTTGTGGCTGTTACGACTGGTATTATGCGCCAACTGGATCGGAGCGAGCTTGAGGCGGTGCTTGCTCATGAGTTGAGCCATGTGAAGAACCGGGATGTGCTTGTCATTACCATTGCAAGTTTTCTCTCCACGGTCGCGTTCTTCTTGGTTCGGAATCTTCTCTTCTTCGGTATGATGGGGAGGGACAGGCGTGAATCTGGCGGCATGGTGGTTGTGTGGATAGTATCGGTTCTCGTGTGGCTTGTAAGTCTTCTTTTGATTCGTGCACTATCGAGGTATCGTGAGTTCTCGGCCGATAGGGGTGCTGCGGTTATCACTGGTCAGCCAGCACATCTTGCATCGGCTCTTATGAAGATAAGCGGCGCAATGGATCGTGTGCCGAAGGACGATCTTCGCAAGGTTGAAGGGATGAATGCGTTCTTCATAGTGCCTGCAGTCTCTGGCGACACTTTGATGGGCCTTTTTTCAACACATCCGCGTGTTGAGCAGCGGATTTCGCGGCTTGAAGAGATGCAGCGAAGAATGGAGTTCTAATATATAAATATGGGATTATTAGATTCGTTCTTTGGGAAAACGAAGCTTCCAGAATCAAAGACCGAAGGTATCTTTGCAGTTTCAACTGCACAGGTCACAATGGAAGCAAATCTTGAGCTTGTATCGCTCAAGAAGGCAGGTATTTGCTTTAAACCACAGGCATCATCACACTTCGAGAGGGCGCGCCAGGAAGTAGAGGAGTTGCTTGAACTCTCCTCTAAGGACACCAACACCAGTTATCAGATAGTGAAGGATGATTACGGGTATGTGTGGATTTTGCTGGAGGACCCTGATTTCGAAGATCTCGTATCGAATATATATCTCGTGAGTGAAGGGCTTGTTGAACGTGGATTTGGCGGACAACTGTTGTGCGCCCTCTTTCCTTTCAAGAGCAAAGACAAGAAGGTTATCTACTGGGTGTACAGCTTCAAACATGGTAACTTCTACCCCTTTGCACCAAAGCCAGGTAAGGAGCGTGACACTGCACTCGAGTTTCGCACGCGCTCTGTGATGGAAAAAGAATTACCTCTCGAAGGGGATTCTGCTCGGTGGTACCCGCTCTGGGATTCGCCTCTATGATCTATCAAGACGTTTTCTCATTAGTAGTGTTTTTTTGGGTTGGTCTTTGAAATGGTGTGTTATGAGGAGATTGCTGCGGTTGTACTTGCTGGCGGGAGCGGGTCACGCGCTGGTTATGTTGAAAAGGCGCTTCTGGAGTTTGATGGCACACCGCTACTTGCACATGTTACTGGCAAACTCTCACAGATCACCAACACGGTCATAATCTCTCTCAGGGATGAAGTGCAAAAGAAGCTATTTTCAGAGCTGTTCCCAGAAATCACAATCGTGGTTGACAGATACCATGGTGTTGGTCCACTTGCAGGGATAGAGGCTGGACTCAGTGGTTCTGATAAAGAGTACACACTGGTTCTTGGTTGTGACATGCCCTTTGTGAACCTTGACGTATTAAAGTATCTCCTGGATAGATGTGAGGGTTTTGATGTTACAATCCCGCGCTGGAGTGATGGGAGGTTTGAGCCACTCCATGCTGTGTATCGCACCAGAGTGATGCGGGATGAGGTAAGGCGTTCTATTGAGCAGGGTGAGCGGTTCATACTTGCACCCACCTTCAGGCGAGAGTTGATACGATACATCGATGTGGATGAGCTTCGAGAGTTTGATCCGAAGCTTGACACATTCAGAAACGTGAATACTGAAGATGATGTGAAGAGTATGTTTTTAGACGATAACCGTTCTAAGATTTGCCTATGAGATCGTAGAGTGCTGCTTCAGGATCTGCTGCTTTTATGATGCCTGATGCGAGCAGAACACCCTCACTGCCGAGTTCGATTGCGGCTCGCAGGTCTTCGCCGCTGCTTATTCCAGCACCGCAGAGCACTCGGACGTTGGGCGCAATTCGACTGACAGCTTCTACCGAGCCAGATACGACCTGGGGATCTGCTTTTGAGACTGGTATACCGCTTCCGATCAATTCTGGGGGTTCTACTGCTACAAAATCTGGTTGTAGAGCCGCACCTGCTACCGTGGTAGGAATGTTGTTGGTGCATAAGATCGCCGTGAGGTTGGCTTTTTTTGCCATGTGAATAGCAGCCTCGATATCGGCAAGTCGCAGACGTCTCTCTGAGTGATTTATCAGGGTTCCAGTAACGCCATTTTCTTTTAGCGACTCTGCAGTTATGTGACCTGTGAAACT
>NJEL02000037.1 GCA_002254825.2 Methanosarcinales archaeon ex4572_44
CCTTGGGGACTGCCATAAAACAAAATGCTGTAACTCTTTGCTTCCTTTGTTGCCATTTTTTATCACCTCCTTTTCTTCTGGGTATTTATATCGTGCCCCTCCTCGGCACTCTGATGCACTTACCAAAGTACCCATGGGGGCAAATCCCAGTGCATCTCGGATTTTTTAAACCGTGGTTTTTTTTGCCCAACATATACATTTCCATCGCCTATATAAAAATTACGAACCTCGGATTGGAAAATCCGAGGCATTTCAGGTTGTATTTATAGCATTACTTCCTTTTTTAGTATGTTTCTATTGCTTTCAGGACTGCGTGGATCTCCATCCATGAGGATGTGCCGAAGACAAGAGCTGTTAGGTAGCAGGCTTCTACCATCTCGTCTTTTGTGACGCCTGCTTCGAGTGCGCGTTTCACGTGGTATGCTATGCACCATTCGCATTTTGAGGCGACTGCGAGGGCTATTAGGGTTATCAGTTTTGTCTTCTTGGGTAGTGCTCCCTCTGCGCCTGTTTTTTTGTACAGTTCTGTTAGAGCTCCTGTGAGCTCAGGGTATTCTTTGTGAAGCTGTTTCACAAGTTCGTTCGTCTCTTTCAACCGTTCCAACATATCCATTATCCATCACCTATCCTTTACTTATTCTTCATCATATTTGATGAATATTATATTTTATTTTACATATGATTTTTGGTGTGGTGCCATTATGTTTTCTGCCCTGTATGCTTCTTCTTCAAGCTTTGGTTTCTGTTTGTTGTCGTATGCATTGTATACCAGGGTCTCAATCTCTTTTGAGTCTCTCACTGGAAGTCCTATGCTCTCTGCGAGAAGATCTGATATATCAACCACTTTCAACTTTGAAGCTATCTCACGGACAGCGATGCGAAGGTTCGTCTCACAACTCGAGCATGTGCTGACGAGAAGATCGGCACCTGTGCCCTCAGCTTCTCTTACGCGATCGATTGCAATCTTCTTTCCTATTTCTGGGAACCTGATTGTATGTCTGCCATCGCAGTTCGCGTTCTCGCGGTTTGCTGGCATCTCGACCAGCTCAATGCCTGAAATTGATTGGAGCACCTCTCTTGGTTCATCGCATATTCCTCCTGCTCGTCCGATGTGGCATGGGTCGTGGTATGTGATCTTCTGTTTGACCTCTTTTTCAGGCGTTATCTTTCCTTCCTTGATCAGTCTTGTCAGAACCTGTGTGATGTGCTCAACCTTGATCTCGTATGGGATATCCAGCATCTTTGCGAGGAGTGGATAGTAGTGTGCAAATGTTACCCAGCAGCCAGGGCATGATGTTATGAGGGTTTTCACACCCCTTTTGTTCAACTCTTCTATGTTGTGTTTGATGACCTCAGAGATGTCCTCGAATCTGCCAACGAGCCCCATTGGAGCGCCACAACACCACTCCTCCTCCCTGAGATAGACGGGCTCGATCCCGGCGTGGTTCAAGAGGCGGATCGCGTTCTCTGCAAGGTTTTTCACGGTGTAGGATGCTATGCAGCCTGCAAAGTATGCCACCTCGCCTTCATCGGCGAGTCTTGCATTGTCGGGTACCCATGCTGTGCGTAATTCGTGTGGGTTTCCTGCAGCGTTGTGGTGTTCGAGCAGGTTATCGTACGATGGTTTGAATAAGAAAGAGAAGTCATAAGCTTTCTCGTCCTTTAAGACTGGTCGCATCGTCAGGTCCCACCACTGCTCTATCGGTATCTTTGCCTGGCAGACGAGGTTGCAGTTTTCACAAGTGGTACAGGCAAAGAATATGTCGCCGATGCGTTCATCGAGTGCTGCCCGATTATCTATATATTCTCTTATGAAGTTGAACTTGCCGCGGGGTGATGCACTCTCCCACCCTATTGTCTTGAACTCTGTACACTTGCTTCGACAATAGCCGCATGAAATACACGCGTATGCGTCATAGACCATCTCTCGTCCGAATGTCTCTTTTCCAACGAGACCACGGGGCTTGAATTCTCTTCCTGGTGCCCGTCCGCCATAAACCTCATCAATTGCCGTTATCAGTCCTGTTGCATTGCGTGCAAGTTTGATGTACATACCAAGGCTCCGAGTTGGCGAGTCAGAATCAAGACTCTCAGGGAAGACTTTCCCAGGATTCATTATTCCACGCGGATCAACACTCTTCTTGAAAGCATACGCCTTTTGGATCTTTTCTCTACCGATTGAAAGATCTGCATCAATGTTCAGAAGCATGCCAGCAGTGTAAGGGCGTCCACCCATATCTTCTCCAATCTTGATGGGTGCAAGGCTCTTTGCAAACGATAGCATGGCACCACGCCGCCTTTCATCCTCAAGTGTGTGAATTAGAACTGTTGCCCACCTGCCCCCATCAAAGACCACGCCCTCGAAGGCTGCATCGCATCCGATTCTGTGAAGCACCTCGCTTGCGAACTCTGGAATTTTTTCAACTTGGATCACGATCTCGGACGAGACGAGTGATGGCCCAAGTGCTTTCAATCGGAGATGGTTGAATCGGTCATCCCACTCCTGTTTTGCAAAAGATTCGTCGAGAATCATGCCATTGCAGGACTCTACAACATCCAGAAGCTCTGGTTTGATCTCATCTTCTCGATCGGCTGGATAGACATACATGGCGATGTGAGCGCCCTTTGGAGCCTTTAGACCGTGCTCTCCCTCATGATGCAG
Organism: Methanosarcinales archaeon ex4572_44; assembly: GCA_002254825.2. Taxonomy (GTDB): domain Archaea; phylum Halobacteriota; class Methanosarcinia; order Methanosarcinales; family EX4572-44; genus EX4572-44. Next base: position 2,663 of record NJEL02000037.1, read on the forward strand.
AGGCATCCTCTCTGCCTGCAACTCCTCTGCGGCCACACCCCATTCGACATGTTGTGAATCCTTGAACGAGAGATGCCAAAGACCAATATTCCGATCTCTAATCCTTTCAATAGATGTTGTGAGATCTTCTAGACTATCATACGCTGCTGCAACAGGGATAATATCCTTTAAATCCATCACTTCAAGCTTTATTCGTGTGATGAAACCTGTTGTGCCAGACATGCCAAAAACAAGATCAATATCATCCCCATTGAGCGTTCTAAGATCACCCGACGCTGTCAGAATCTCAACCTCAACGAGTCGCTCCCGTAGAGTTCCACACCCGAAACTTCCAATTCCAACACCACCACCATTCGCAATCCATCCGCTGACGGTGGACGAGATAGCACTGCTCGGGTAGAGCATCAAAGAGAGACCTTTCTTCCCCAGTTCATCGTATAGATCCTCCCACAGCACACCTGGTTCAACTACAACAGTCCGCTCGCCTACATCCACGTCAATTATGCGATTCATGCGAGAAAAATCCACAACAACCCCGCCACGTGTTGGAACAGCCCCACCATAGCCCGCCGTCCCAGCACCGCGCGGAACCAGTGCAAAGACGTGCCTCGAAGCAAGCTTGACCAGCTCTGAAAGCTCGTCAACACTCAGAGGCTGAACCACACAATCGGGCATGGTATTGATCTTGTCACGCACAAAACCAGGAAGGGTAACCATATCTTTCGAATAAAGCAACCGTTCAACATCATGAAAAGCTACTCGATCACCAAAAAGATTTACCAATTCATCTTTACAATCATCCAGCATCACAACACCTCACACCATAGAAGAATGAAACGAAATATGTCTGGCAATACGTTAAATACCTTTCGAAAGAAAATGTTAGCGTAGGTTGAAGGCAGCGTTGGGCTATTATTCTTTTTTTGTCTCACTCTCTATCCAAAGAATTTCCTGTTTGTCAAAGATTCAGGTTTGAAATTTTTTCGTAAAAAATGATGTTTGAATATTTGATTACTATTTTAGTGTTGGACAGCTGAGTTGGAGCGATTGCAGCACCGAAGTAAGTTGACAATTGTCTTAACCGACACATTTTTATCCACCACTGATCTTAGTCAAAACAGATGAAAATAAAATGGCACGGACACTCATGTTTTGAAATAAATGGAACAAAAAATATAATAATAGATCCTTTTCTTAAAAACAATCCAAAAGCAACAACAACAGAAGTGACACCAGACATCATAGCAATCACACACGGACACGCTGATCACATGGGAGACACAACAACAATAGCAAAAAAACACCACTGCAAAATTGTTGCAATACACGAAATTGCAAAATACCTTGCAACCTGCAACATAGAATGCGAAGGCATGAACAAAGGCGGCACCATCGCAATCGAAAAAATTAACTTCACCATGACAGAAGCAATACACTCGGCAAGCATAGAAGAAGCAGAACCCCACTTCGATGGCGGATGCCCAGCAGGCTTTATCATAGAAGACAACAACACCAGAATATACCATGCAGGCGACACAGCGCTCTTCAGAGACATGCAACTCATAGGAGAACTTTACAAACCACAAATCGCAATGCTACCGATGGGCGGGCGCTACACAATGGGGCCGCGTGAAGCAGCCATCGCCACAAGCTGGCTACAACCAGAAATAGCGATACCAATGCACTACAACACCTTCCCCGCAATCAAACAATCACCCAGAGAATTCAAAGAACTCATAGCCAGAGAATGCAACACCAAAGTAGTGATCATGGAACCAGGAGAAACAATCGAATACCAAAACCCAAAAAACCCCAAAAATCTTTAAACCACAGAAACGATAAAATGATCCGATCACACAGAACGGGCTCGTGGCTTAGCCAGGATATAGCGTCGGGCTTCTAACCCGAATGCCGGGGGTTCAAATCCCTCCGAGCCCGCCAAAGCAAAAAGAAAAAAGAAGAAAAAAGAATATATAGGCCTCGGTGGCTTAGAGGCATAGCGCGTCCTTGGTAAGGACGAAGTCGAGGGTTCAAATCCCTCCCGAGGCTTAACAAAAACTGTAAGAGCACTGAATTTAAAAATACCAGTGCTATAAAATTCTAATATCAAAAAATAAAATACTAAAGAAAAACCCAACAACGCGCTTGTTCGGATAAAATAATTGGTGAGGTATGCGACCTGTGCTCTTTTCGTCACACTCGCGCATACCCCCAGGGTTTTTAATGTTTTATCTGTTGCATAGGACTTCTTTTACAAATTCTCCTTCACCTACTCGCTTTATCACGTTTCCGAGTCTTTCTCTTCCTGGTTTTGTTCTGTGTTTGGTGAATGTCTCTGCAACACTGGTGATGAGCGCTGGTATTTCTTCTTTTGTGCAGAAGGATTTTAGCAGTACGCCGTCTGATGCACGCCGTGCATCGTTTCCTCCAATCCACATCGTGTATCCGCGTTTATCTTCGAGCACTGCTTCATGTGGACAGCTTCTGATGCACCATCCGCAGGATATGCATTTCTCGTCGTCGCGCACGGCTTTCTTGAACTGGATGGTGATTGCATCGACTTTACAGACTTCGGCGCATCGTCCGCATCCGTTGCATTTTTCAAGGTCGGTTATGCTGGGTTTAACCTGTCCGATCAGTCCTATGTCGTGTCGTTTTGAACGGACACACGAATTTGGGCAGCCTGCAATCCCGGTCTTCATCTTGGGTGGTGTGAGTTTCTGTGCGAATTGCATTGTTAGCTCGTTTGCTAGCTCTTTTGTCTCAACCAGTGCTTCTGAGCAGTAAGCGGTGCCTGGGCATGCTGAGACAAAGCCCATTCCGATGGTTGCAAGTCCTGTTCCGTAGATCTCTGCCATTATATCGTCGATGTATTCGCCTTTCACGCCTTGTATCGAAATGCTCTGTCTTGTGGTTACTTCGACTGTTCCATCGCCGTATTTTTCGGTGAGTGGTGGTATCTTCTCGAGATAGTCGTGTTTCACGAGTCCTGATCCTGTTTTTATCTTGACGTAGTATGTTCCTCCAACTTCACCTTTGATTCCTGGGTAGTCGCCTGCCCAGTAGTATTTCATTTTTCTCTCGACTTCAAGCCGTTTTTTCAGTTCTCGATTGAATCGTTGCATCTTGAGTCCTGCAAACTCTTCTATCCGCTGGATATCAACATCTGATCCAAGTTCGATGTACCCCGCTTCCACTGCCATCTGCAGGAGTTCAACGCCTTTCGGTGTTCTTGCGATCAGGGTGGTCCAGCTGCTTGGTGAACCCATGTACCCTGCTGAGATGTCGGCAAGTTTTGATACTGCGTCTCTGCAGATGCGACACCCTGGCCACACGCTCTCCTTTACTTCGTTCAGGTCAAACCCTTTTTCGCCGTCTTCAGTTGTAACGACCAGTTCATCGAGCCGTATAGCAATTTTTTCGGCTTTTTCAATGTCCACACCCTTATTTGAGAGGAAATCCCTCAGTTTTTCGTATGCAAAATTCTCGGCGCAGAATAGTCCAATGACGTAAGCCACGTTCGGGATTTTTATTTTTTCACCGTTTTCTCCGACCTCGTAGCCGTGTGCGGTCAGTCCTGGTAAGAACTGTGTTCTTCTGATGCCGTAGACTTGGCAGGGTAGCCCTACGACAGCAGCGTTTTTTAGGTTTTCTGCGTCTTTCACGGCGGAGAGCGTTGGAACTGTTGAGTATTTCGAGCCTGATGTGGCGAGTAGTTCGTCTTTTTTGGTTATGATCTGTGATGCTGGTTTTCCGATGCTGCCTGTTGCGATCACACCATCGACCAGACCTTTATCCATACAATATGCAAGGAGCGCGGTCACAGCGCCGCCGTCCTGCCCTCTCTCTCTGATCTTCTCATCGACTGCTCGTGCCGAGACTATCTTTTCGTACTGTCCGAGTGGTGCGGGGGGCTTTGCTTTGAACCCGAATATGTTGGGTCCTATTCGTGCGGCATCGGTTAGGACGCGGTGGCAGACATCTTTGCACGCGCCCTGCCCGTTTCTCCAGCACTCCTCTTTCAGTGCAGGTCCATCTTCTGCAAACTCGACTATGCCGTTTGGGCACACGGCGGCACATGCGCCGCAGAATGTGCACAGATCCTGGTCGACTACTTCGTCGCGCAGGAACCATTTATATTTCTCTTCTTCCATAGATCATTCACCATCCTAAGATTTGTATCGATTGTTTTTACAACCCCACCACATATAAATATTTCGTAATTCAAAGACGAATTTCGATACACAATATTTTTATGTTGCAAAGACATGAAGAGTATCATCATGGAAGATTCAATCAAATGCTGGAGAAAAGAGACCTGCCAGGACATCCTGAACACACTCCCAATAGACGAGACCGACCTAAAGATCATCCAGACACTGAGCGAAAACGCACGGGCAAGCAACGTCGAGATCGCAGAGAAGATCGGCGTAAGCGAAGGGACTGTGAGACGCCGCATCAACGAAATGGTAAACAAAGGAATAATCCAGGGATTCATCCTCCTTTTAGACTGCAAAGAATCAGAAAAATGCATCAAAGTATTCATAGACCTACAAGTAGAACAAAAAAACCTGCAAGAAGTCGTAAACACTCTCAAAGAACACGAACGAGTAATAGCACTCTACCGCACAAACCACACCTACAACATCCTATGCGAAGCAATGTTCCTATCAATCATCGAACTGCAACAATTCATCGACACACACATAAAAACAGACAAAATCAAAAAAACATACACAAAAATAATCACAGGCTCATACAAAAAATGCACATGGACAGGAATATGAAAAA
>NJEL02000038.1 GCA_002254825.2 Methanosarcinales archaeon ex4572_44
GAAGATGTTTTATCTGGAAAAAACAAAATTATATATTTAAGAGAGGATGGCAAATATATAAAAGAACTTGAAAACCTGAATACTGGTGTTGAAGATATTATTTTTGTTTTGGGTGATCATGAAGGTATGAAATTCGAAGACGAAGAGTTACTAAAGGATTATGGTGCCACGAGAGCCAGTGTTAGCCCCTACTCACTCCACGCCGACCACTGCATAATACTGGTGCATAACGAGCTTGACAGAAGAGAAAGCTGCAAATAAGCTGCACCCGGCGACAACGACAGGAGAACAATTTATATATTATTAGTTTTGTTATTTTTGGCGTGGTTTCGGAAGACGGAGTTTCAGTGATCATCAGATACAAGCTTGAGATCACGATAACTGCTGCAATCATCATCCTTTCCGCTCTCTTCTTCTTTGTTCTCTCACCACTTTTGGACGGGATCGTGCTCGGTATCGTATTTGCTTATGTTGCTCGTCCGATCAAAACGTTCTTCGATGGTCGTTTAAAACGGATCTCCACGTGGATCGCCACGCTATTGATCGTCCTGCCCATTTTCATGATACTTGGGCTCGGGTTGATTGAGCTCGGTAACAAGATCGTCTGGGCAATACGCCACAAAGACGAACTGATCGCCAAGTTGAACGTCCTCTCACTCGACATCGGCGTTCCAGATTTCATACAGGATCAGATCCACTCTGCACTCGTGAATTTCACAGGTTCAGTCCTGCCATTCCTCTCAGAGATGCCTGTCTTTGAATACACCAAGATTTTTGGTTTGATGAGCGTTAACATCGTGATCTCAGTCGTCGTCTGTTTCTACCTGTTGAGAGATGGAAAAGAACTTGTGAATCGTGCCCTTGCCATAATCCCAGCAAAACGGCTCAATATCACAATAAAATTCCTATCAGAGCTGGACAGAATCCTAACAGCTGTTTACATCGGTAACGCCTACACAGCGATCATCGTTGCAATAATATCCCTATTTGTCTTCATATTATTCGATTTCCCAAGCGTACTTGCACTATCAGCCCTAATATTCCTCGCAGCACTGATACCACTCTTCACAGGATGGATGGTGCTCGCACCACTCGCACTCTACAAATACTTCACCACTGGAGCAACTGAAGCCATAATCTTCTTCATAATTGCATCGATCACGATCTATGCCCCGCCAGAACTGCTCATACGACCCTACATCATCGGAACAAAATCAGGCATCCACCCACTTCTGATCATCCTCACCTTCATCGGAGGCGGACTTGTAGGTGGAATATCAGGCTTCTTCCTCGCACCAATGCTGCTCGGAATGCTAATCGCCGCATACCGCGTCTACACAACAGAAAAAAAACATGAAAAAAGAGAAAAAAACTTGTCCAACTGAACAAAACTTTTTATTCTTTTATTACTGTGTTTTTTAGCGTTCCGATCTGTTCTATCTCTATTTCTACAGTGTCTTTGTCGAATAGTTCTCCCATGCCTGCTGGGGTTCCTGTTGCTATTACGTCTCCTCTTTCGAGTGTCATTATGTTTGAGACGAATTCAATTATTTCTGGTATGGTGAAGATCATGTTTTTGGTGTTGGAGTTTTGTTTTGTTCTGTTGTTTATTCGTGTTTGTATTTTGAGGTTGTGTGGGTCTATGTCTGTGACTATATAGGGTCCGATTGGCGCGAATGTGTCAAATCCTTTTGCTCGTGTCCATTGTCCGTCTATTCTCTGCATGTCTCGGGCTGTGATGTCGTTTAGGCATGTGTAGCCGAACATGACGTCTTCTGCTTTCTTTGCACTGATTTTTTTGCATCGTTTTCCGATGACCACTGCGAGTTCTGCTTCGCAGTCGAGGTGTTTCACACCTTTTGGGTAGATGATTTTGTCGTTGTATGCAATCATCGCAGAGGGTGGTTTCAGGAAGATGAGTGGTTCCTCTGGTATTCGCAGGTTGAGTTCGTCTGCGTGGTCCTGGTAGTTTAAGGCGAGGCAGATGATCTTGCTCGGTTTTGTTGGAGGTAGAAGTCTCAGCTCTGTTAAGGGATATGTGTCGTTGTAGAGTCCTCGGTGTGCGGTGACAAGTCCGCCTTTGACCTCTCCGTAAAATGTTTTGTCTCCATGTTGGAAATGTCCTATTCTCATCTTTCTCACCAAACAACTGAACCATTATATGAGCTAATGTTATATTCTTGTTTTGATTTTGCATTCATCCAGCTTGTATATACCGAACTCGCTCTCAACGAAGAGATCTACGATCTAATGATTAGGAACATTTATAGTTTTCTATGCATCTGGAAATACTTTTGAAACAGAAAGAGTACTGGAGACAGAGATAAGTGATAAAACACATTAAATAAGTTAAAAATTAATTAATTTGTATTTTATTACTTGAATTGGAAAATAGTTTATTACAAAATAAAATAATCTAAAAAATAATATTTGATCGAGCTTATGAAAAAAATAGAAGAGAAAAGATGAGTGAATGAAACTCGTGGAGCGGAATCGAAACTGCTTTTAAATACCCTTTGGTCAAAATAAGCCATCTCAAAGACGAGATCCGATGCATAGTTGGTGATAGCCATGAACAATAGTGTTATAAACAGGATGTGTGTTTACTAAAATTATGGATGTGAGGGTGTCCCATTCCGCGCTTGAGGGTGTGGTTGATGCGCCGCCGTCAAAGAGTTATACTCATAGGGCTGTGGCTATTGCTTCGCTCGGTAGAAGAACACGCGTTCTTAATCCTCTTGTATCGGATGATACGCGCAGTACCATGCATGCATGTCGGATGCTTGGTGCAGAGGTTGAACGGATGGAAGATCATATTCAGATTAGAGGCACCCAGGGGAAGGTGACCACTCCAGATAATATCGTTGACGTTGGAAACTCTGGGACCACTCTCAGGATTATGAGCGCTGTATCTGCTCTTGCGAATGGTGCTGTGGTCTTGACGGGTGATGCGTCGATCAGACGGCGTCCAAACAATCCTCTCATAGTTGCTCTCAACGATCTTGGCGCAGATGCATTTTCAACTCGTAATAATGGGATGGCGCCACTGGTGGTGCGAGGTAAGCTGCGTGGTGGGAAGACGTTTATTGACGGGTCGGTGAGTTCACAGTTTATCACAGGGCTGCTCATCGCATGCCCGTTTGCAGAGAGGGAGAGGGACACCGAGATAGTGGTTCGAGGCACGCTCAAATCACGGCCTTATGTGGATATCACGCTCGAGATGCTCAAAGATGCAGGTGTAGAGATAACGGTTGAAGAAGGTGTAAACCTCACATTCAAGGTGGCGGGCGGACAGGATCTGCACGTTTCAGAGTATAGAGTGCCTGGCGATTTTTCATCAGCCTCGTACCTGCTTGCGGCAGGCGCACTCTTCGGCGAGTTAACAGTCAGCAATATGTACCCGACTGCGCAGGGCGATTCAGCAATCATCCAGATACTCGAAGAGATGGGTGCAGATATCACATGGAACAAAAATAAGGGAATTGTTAAAGTCAGGAAGAGTAGGCTCACTGGTTGTGTCATTGACGTTGGCGAGACTCCAGACCTCCTGCCAACTCTCGCGGTACTCGGTGCTCTTGCAGAGGGAACTACTACAATTAAAAACGCTAAACACGTCCGATATAAGGAGACAGACCGAATTCATGCCATAGCAACAGAGCTTGCGAAGATGGGTGCTATTCTGAAAGAAGAAGAGGACAGTTTGACGATTGAGGGTTCAAAACTGCATAGTGCACAACTTGACGGCTGGGACGACCACCGAATCGTCATGGCACTGACACTTGCAGGCATTGCAACAGGTAACACCACAATTAACACAGCAGAATCTGTTAAAATATCATACCCAAACTTCTTTGAAGACATAAAGTCACTTGGCGCCATTATAGAAACAAACACTTGAAACGATGAGTGGGCCGAGATGAATACAGATCACAGACCGAGCATCGACCGAACGATCATGAACCTCGTTAAGAACATGAACAAACACGTGCCCGCGCGACGCAATCTCGAAGAACTACTCGAAGAACCACGCCCATACGTCATCGGGAAGGACGGGAGAAAACAACACATTTCAATGGACGAACTGACACTGATATCAAAAATCATACCACAAGAAGAATGGAAACAAACACGCCTCCCAATCCTGCTTGAAATGACGACAGAGTTCGAAGAAACGGCCGTAAGAGTGCAGGGGCGTAACGAGTGCAGAATCGTTCAGAGCGTTCTCGAAACAAGAAAATCCGGGAATAGAATCATACTATACTTGCCTGAAATCCAGCAACTCCGACGAAAACTGCAGACCACAACACAATACGCATTTTACACTCGATTAAATCCGAAAAACCAGATAATACCCTGATAATAGTTTCTATGGATTATTTTACCAGTTTTAGATGACAAATGGTCAAAAATAAAAAAATTGTTTCGTTCAACTTACCGAATTTTTCCAGAATATTTCGTTTCTTATCGTTTTTGAATCTGTAACCACCAAAAAGGTCTGTAACAAACCAAACAAATAAATACAAAAATCGTTGCCAATTTGCGCTGACAGCACGATTTGACAACGCTTTAGCGGTCTACTATTGTATCTTTATTCGGTTTTGGGTGGGTGTGGTGGTTTTCCAATTATCGATTCAACGCCTGCCTCATTTTCGGTCTTGGGTTCGGTGTCTCGTATGATCTCTCTCAATGTCACTGTAAAGATGAGCGTCTTTCCTGCCAGGTGGTGGTTGCTGTCAATTGTTATGTTTGTTTCGTTCATGCTCACGCTCATTGTTCCGAAGGGTGTTCGGATCTCTGGCTCCAGGATCTCCTCGGCCCGAAGTGTAGCGTTCTTCCCTGAGATTGCTGTGACAGTCGATGACCATGGATTGAGTGGAAGTATTATATTGTCACCGACTGCAAAGTCGTGTCGCAGAGTGATCATGGTCTCGTTTGCTGCAATCACGGTCTTATTCCATTGATCGCTAAACGGGAACGTATCGCCCTCGTGGAGGTCATAGGAGAACGTGACAGCAGTCCCTGTTATGTTGTCCACGATGATGTACATCTCGGACTCAGGAACCTGGAGTTGCTCGCCGACTGCGTATTCTGTTCCAAAGGTCATGTTGAAGCTGTGAGGTGGCATCTCATGGGTTCTGTTGAACGTCTCCTCAATCGGGATCTCGAAGACCCTTGGGATCACGTTCACTTTTGCAGGGTCGTACTCCCCATACGCTTCCTCAGGTGGGATCGTGATGTTCTTTGTCTCGTTCACCTTCACCCCAAGTATGCCTCTGTCAAAGCCTGGTATCATCTGGCCAGCACCGACCTTGAACTGGAGTGGTTCATATCTGCGAGCAGGATCGTAGAGTCCAGCTTCCATTGCCACGTCTTCAAGTGACGTGTCAAAAACAGTTCCGTCCTCCAGCCGTCCAACGTAGTCCACTTTTACAATATCTCCTTCGTTGACGATTCCTGGTTTTTCAGTGACACATCCTGAAATTGCAATGAGCAGCAGGAGCGCTGGAAGTATCAAACGTTTCATAATTTTATCAGTCTTCTTTTATCGTTATCTTGACCTCTTTCCACTCGCCAACGCCTCGAAGGCTCTGCAAGCTTCCAGCTATGGTGTTCTGCAAAAACTGTCCAACAAATTCGTTGATGGGTATTTCTCTTCCATCGATAAAGAGTGTGACGCTCATAACAGACACTTCATCTCTCAATCACTTATAAAATTTTCCATTTGCAGAATTCTACCTTTTTTCAGTCTTCAATTTTCTGGATATCTGATATTTTGAGTGGTATGTTCTTCAGAGCTTTTCCTATCACTGATTTGGCGATTCGCGCAGCGTGTTCTTCGCTCTCGGCGTCGAAGACTCGCATCTCAAAGAACAGTCCGACAAGAGCAGTTTTTGCTGCCATAAAGACGCTGTCCAGCTCCTCGTTGCATGCAGGGCATATAATGGTTCCAACGTTCACTTCAACATAGTTTAGCTTAGGGTTCAGCCGTTTACCAGCCTCTGAGATCGCAACGCCCATTGCATCGTTAACAGACTCCACGTCTTTCACGAGCCAAGCTGCTTCAAGCAGGACACGATAGTTTGGCATAATAAACCAGGTCTCACATCTCACACTGTGAACTTCTCTTTCAAGGAGACGCCGAAGAGTCCGAGCATCACGCCGGAATCGAGCCATGCATACCCATAACTGAAACAGACGAGTGCATTGACAAAGTCTTCTTCCCCGCTAAAGTGGACGCCGTCATCGTAGTACGCACGTGCCATCTCCAGTAGATCGAGTGCTGCTGCATGCAGCGGCGAGCCTTCCATTGGGAGGGCTGAAACATCCCCCAGGGCAGTTGAAAGCATGTTCTGGTAGCGATTCGTTTTCTCAACAATATCAGCAGCAACCATAATCCAAAACACCCCTCTTTTGAGTTGATCTCTCTTATCTCTCTTTACAGTATCCCTTTCTTGTGCAGCAGCTCTGCGTTCAGCACGCTCGCCCCGGCAGCGCCTCTGATGGTGTTATGTCCCATCGCAATATACCTGATCCCTTCGCGGATGCGACCCACACTGACACTCATCCCGCGACCAGCATTGCGATCCAGGCGGGGCTGAGGTCGGTCTTCCTCATCACGCACGATGATCACACGCTCGGGTTCACTCGGCAGGTCGTGCAGATCGGTATCAAACCCTTGGAATGTCTCTCTAACCTCCCCCGGGCTTGGGTCGTCACGCATCTTTATCCAGAGAGCCTCGGTGTGTCCATCCATAACCGCTACCCTATGGCAGCTTGCACTCACACTGATCTCTGCATCGATCACCCGTTCCCCGTCAAACTCCCCAAGCAATTTCAGGGTCTCAGTCTGCATCTTCTCTTCTTCCATCGGAATGTGTACGAGGACGTTGTCCACTATCGCCATTGAGGCAACACCATCATAACCAGCACCAGAGAGTGCCTGCATCGTTGCAACCTGTACGCTCTCCAACCCAAAGCCTCTGAGAGCAGCAAGCGTCGTCACCATTACAATGGTGCTGCAGTTTGGATTTGTTATAATACAACCATCCCACCCACGAAAATCCCGCTGGATCTCCAGAAGCCCAAGATGCTCTGGGTTGACCTCAGGTATCATGAGCGGCACGTCATCGAACATTCGATACGACTTTGCATTGCTTGCCACGACAAAACCCGCCTCTGCAAACTCAGCTTCAATCTTCAAGGCAAGATCTGCAGGCAGGGCAGAGAAAACAATATCAGCATCCACCCTCCCTGGATCCACTGGAACAACCAACTGCTCACCAACATCAACTGGCAATTCTCCCTCAGCACGCCACTTGGCAACATCCCGATATCTCTTTCCGGTTGAGCTGGGTACTGGTGAAAAGGTGTACGGTGAAGCTGGCACCATGGTGTATATGAGCACAAATATAACTATGGAAGCCAAAATGAAGGGCGGCTTGTTCAAAGCAATCGGGCGTAAGTTTGCGGGTGAGACGGTTTTTTTAACGGAATTCACCCCAGCGGGCGGGGAAGGGCTTGTGGCTTTTGGTGGTAATGCACCTGGAAGGATCAAACCGATAGAGCTTGGAGAGGGTAGGGAGTTTATAGTTCAGAAGGATGCGTTTCTCTGTGCTGAGGATTCGGTGGATTTGAGCGTTGCGTTTCAGCGAAGGCTGGGGTCTGTCTTCTTTGGTGGTGAAGGTTTTATTTTGGAGCAGCTTGCTGGTAGTGGTACAGCTTTTATTCATGCGTGTGGCGATTTTGTGGAGTTTGATCTTGAGGCTGGCCAGAGTATGAAGGTGGATACTGGTTGTGTTGTTGGTTGGGAGGGGAACGTTGATTATGATATCGAGCGAGTGAAGGGAGTTAAAACAATGTTTTTTGGCGGGGAGGGCCTCTTTTTAACCTCTTTAACTGGCCCCGGGAAGATAATCATCCAATCAATGACTCTGCACAACTTAGCATTTGCCTTAGCGCCTTTCTTGCCTGGTTCTTCTAGATAGGTAGAAAATGAAAAACTCGATTACTGCCGTTCTCATCTTTCTAAGTATCGTTGTAGTGCTTCTTGGAGTGCTTTATTACTTCGAGATACTTGCATCGATCGCCATCTTCTTGGGATTGGGGGTTTTGATAGGGGTTATACTCTTCACAGTACTATCAGGCGTTGTACTAATCTTCGCTCTGCCCTATTATTTACTTGCAAAAGAGCCAAAGAGTGAAGAGTTCGGTGACTACAAGTTGGAGGACGTGAAGGAGTGACTGCTATTGTTAGTGTAGCAGCTTTGGGTGTGATTCAACGGGTTTTTCTTCCAGTGCCGCTCACACGGTGTATCGCTTGTATCCTGATGCGAACATTGGGTTGATTTTGAGGGTTTTTATAAGATATTTTGTGTCTTCGCTGGTCAGTGGTTGTTCTTCGGCTGGGGGTGTTGTTTTTGCTCCGCTTTTGGCATAGATGATCCCTCCTACCATCTTGGAGCCTGTGTAGCTTCCGATTTTGCCTCCGATCACAATGGTTCCGTTCTTCATCTCAGTGCCTGTGAATTCACCACTGTTGCCATCCACTATTACTGTGCCGCCCTGGAGCACTACTCCTGTCATCATGCCAGCGTTACCGTGCACGTGAATGGTACCTTTTCGCATTAAAATGCCAGTACTCAGGTCGACATCACTTTTAACCTCGATTAACACGTCTTTTTTACAGCGTGTGCCGATGGTGTTTCGTATTATGCCATCTGCAAGTATGAAGTGTTCGCCGTCGAAGGTGTTGCCTGCGAGCAGTTCATCGTCTCCAAGTCCATTATGAATGATTTCTGTTATGGCGCGAAACTTCCGATAACCAGGGACGTCAGATGTTACCTCTACGACGTTGCCCCATGGTTCGCTAACGCTCCCGTTCACATAGACGTTACCCGCACACATGGCAACGCCCCATCCGAACGATTCGGATTTTACGTTGCCGTCAACGAAGAGGTTTCCTGTCCCTTCGATGAAACCACCACTTCCTCCAAAGTAGTAGAGGTCAACTCCCATGCTTGATGCAAGTTGTTTTCCACAATCTCCCTTGATGTGAACGTTTGTGCCCTTGGAAAGTTCATCGACCAGGTTGCGGTAGGTGTACTCGGTTCCCTCTTGATGCGGTATGATACTGTCAGGCTCCAATTTACTTCCTTTATGCTGCCAGTAGAAATTGTATGTGAAGTCGCCGATGCAGTCCACGGGTGCACTCAAGGTGAGTTCGATCGAGTCCATACAATTCTCCTCCTTACACAGTTGTTCTACCTATTCATGATCTCTTCGATTGCTTTACTCTCTTTCTCACTGCCGATATATATAGGTATACTATTTGATACTTGATACTGCCGTAATCTACACGTGCGTTGTTGGACAAACTAACCTGGTAATATTTTTCTTTCCTTACCCATGTCAAAGTCCAAACTGGTATAACCATGATTAAGGGCGATCAACATGGGCAACTGCGACGAGACAGGTCCCCAGAGCTGACGCGGTCCGGGTGAAGCGGAACAATCTTCTGTTGCCCAGTGTTCACGGCTGCCAATAAAGAATTTGAAAGCCGGCGAATCCATCTTCACCAATGCCTTTTCGATAACAAACTCATCCTTTCCGTAGCGATGTTCTACATGGATCAATCCAGTAAGCGGAATGGCAAGCGCCTGCCCACCACGATTCAGTGCATTGATTGCCACCAGATACCCAGTCTTGCCTGTTAGAGCCAAAGACCCAACTAGAAGTCCAAGATTGAAAGTATATGCTGCATCAAATCGAGTGGGCGTACCGCAACGTCCCTCATATCCGAAAAAATGACTGTTGGTGGAAAATTTCGACTCTAAGAAACGTTCAACCTCCTCGGGAGTAAGGTCTATCTGGTCCTCCCTCTGCCCGATAAACAGGTCAGGATCAGCCTTCATCTCATGTAAACGAACACTGACCATCTCGATCAAAAGCTTCTCAGTTGGAATCTGGGAGACTTGTAGATTGCCATGAGAATCACGATCCAGAAGAAGCATCTTTTCAAACTCATCGGGCAGACTCGCCATTAGCTTGGCCGAATCCGCCGATATTTTTTCATAGATAAACTCTTTCTTCTCCGCCATAGTGTTCAAATCAAGTAATAATTTTGACGAGGAGGCAATGAACTCGTTAAGTTCACTGATAAGCGTCTTCATCTCTGGAATAAACTCGATCAACCCCTCAGGCACCAGCACCACACCATAGTTCATACCACGAGCAGCCCGCCTAGCTACTGCCCTGCAGATAATATCCACGATCTGCGAGAGAGAAAACCTTCTCTCAGAAATTTCTTCAGAAATAAAAGCTACAGTAGGCCTCGTCTGCAATGCAACCTCCAAACCCACTTGAGTGGCACTACGACCCATAAGCTTGACAAAATGCCAATATTTACGCGAAGAAAGCGTATCTTGAAGAATATTGCCAACCAACTCCGAATAAATCTTAGTAGCAGTATCAAAGCCGAAAGAAATCGGCAGCAAGTCACCAACCTGCAAATCACCATCGATGGTCTTGGGCACACCCAACACCTGCACACCTCGACCATCGGCATGCACATTCTGAAAGAGATACTCGGCTAACACCGCAGCATTGGTATTAGAATCATCACCACCCACCACCACCAGAGAATCTATCCGCTGATCACGACAGACCACCTTAACCCGCTCAAATTGATCATCTGTCTTGATCTTGGTACGATCAGTCCCCATAAAAGCAAACCCACCCGTATTAATAATCCGAACTATATCCGACTCCCCTATCTCAAACAACCGACCTGCAAGCAAACCCTTCGGACCATCCCTCACACCCAGCAGTGTATTATCCACGCCCAGCGCCATCTTCAATCCAACCAACACATTATGCCCACCAGCAGCCGGCCCACCAGAAAACATAACCGCCACACGCTTACCCACAACAAAAGGCCGACCAAAACCAGAAGCCTTCAACACCTTACTCCCAATCGCAGGATACAAATTTGGAAACACCCTACGAACTCCACTCACACTCTCTGATTCAACCAATCTCTCCCCAGAGAACTCAAAGCCAGCAGGAACAAATCTCCCGTCTTCCAAAAAAACATCCATCACAGGAATTGAAAGCTTACGCAGCTCATTCTCAAAGAGCGATCTACCCTTCTCCACACCCTCACAAAATCTAATCAACCCATGCCTCGCAACCCAATCAGCACCCGACATAACCCTCAATCGCCTCTTATCTCTACACCATAATATTATTTATAGATTCTGCCAAGCCAAGAGTCAGCAATGCCATGGGATTAAAGACATGAAATAGATGCGCCTGAAAGACACATCATAAAAGGTGTTTATTAAAAATGCTTGAAATAATTTTTATTTTTATTTCCAGAGTACTCCCGTCTTTCGAACACGGGCACTCTCCCTCTTTTTGTTTTTCTGAGTTTTCTTCCGTATCGGGGTCCGTATTTTCCGCTTGTTCCTGTTTTTTTTCCTTTCTTTCTTTGTTGTGCCATGGTTTTATACCTCGAGGAATTTTTCTCGTAGTTTTTGTGATTGTTCTTTTGCGAGTGTGGTTATGTGTTGTATTTGGGTTGGTGTGAGTGGTTCTCTTCCGCTTTTTTGTATTGCTGATATGGTGTTGTTGGTGTTTGTGATGATTGTTAGTTTTGTTCCTGCTATTTGTTCTTCGTCGTTTGTGGGGTCGAGTATGATTGTGTTTTCGAGTGTTGTTGCTGTTGTTGCTATTGGGATGTTTCGGATTGGTAGTCGTTTGTCGTCGTTGTTGTTGTTTCCGAGTTGGTATTGTTTTTCTGGTATTTTGGTTTTTAGTAGTGCTGCTGTTGTTGCGAGTGATGCTGCGTCCATGATGTTTCCTCCGTCGTTTAGGACGTGGATGTCTATGAATATGATCCAGACTTTTTCTCCTGGTGTGATGCATAGTTGTTTTAGGTCGATTGCTTTTGATTCTCTGATGCCTCGGTCGATTACTCGTGCGAGTTCGACTGCGTCTTCTCTGGGTGGTCCTGCTTCGAAGATTGGTGATGCCATTGGTAGTAGTTCTATGTTTGTGATTATTACGCCGTCGTCTGGTGTGTCTGGGAATGGTTCTCCTGGTTGTATTTTGATTCCTGCTACGAGGTAGGTGTTTCCGAGTTTTATGCTTGCTGATCCTTCTGCTTTGTCGATTATGTCTGTTTGTATCTCTATTTCTCGGTATTCTTCAAAGTTTCTTCCGTCTGCTCGCTTGTTTTCGAGCATTAGCTTGTATAGGTAGTCTTTTTTTAATTGGTTCATTACGTCGTCGTTCATTCGCTCTCCACCTCCTCGCTGGTCTCTTCTTCTGCTTCGTTTTCAACGACTGTTTCCACTTCTACTGGTTCTTCTTCGGGTGTTTCTAGTGGTTCTTCTTCTGTTTCGATGTCTCTCTTGTATCGTTCGATCAGTGCGTTTCTCTGGATTTCGTATATTCTTTTGCAGCCTTCTTGTGCCATTTCGATTGCTTTTTCGAATTCTTCTGGTGTTAGGTTTCCGTCCATCTGCAGGAGTGTTATTTCTCCTGTTTGTGTCATTGCAAGTGGCATGTCTGCTTCTCCGTAGTTGTCTTCTTCTTTCATCAGGTCGAGTACCAGTTCTCCGTCGACTTTGCCGACTGCGCATGCCGAGACGAGTCCGCGCATCGGTATGCCTGCGTCTGCGAGTGCGACTGAGGCTGCGTTTATCCCAACTGTCCTGGTTCCAGCGTCTGCCTGGAGTACTTCCACGAAGACGTCAATGCTTGATTTAGGAAAGTATTCTGTGAATATCACGGGTTCTAAGGCTTCACGACTCACTTTGGAAACTTCTACGCTTCGCCTGTCAGGTCCTGGTCGTTTTCGTTCTTCTACTGAGAAGGATGCCATGTTGTATCTGAATCGCACTATGGCTGTTGTTGGTTTTTGCATGTGTCGTGGGTGGACTTCTCTTGGTCCGTAAACAGCTGCAAGCACTTTGTTTAACCCGTGTTCTATGTAGCATGATCCATCGGCTCGATCAAGTACTCCGACTTCGATTGTTATCGGTCGTATTTCTTCTGGTTTCCTTCCATCTATCCTGATTCCATTGGTTATGAAACTCTCTGGCTTGGTCACTTATCATCACCGCCTGTTCAAATAGTCAGTATTCTTCTCGTCTCTTCGTTACTCTAATAGTTCGTCTATTATATTATTACCCTTCCCAGCTTCTTCTCCAGACTCAACAACAACCTCTTCTTCACTATCACTTTCGTTAACAACCCTTGCCATTGATCCATACACGCCCGTTCTGACCAACCACAATAGAACAATCACTCGCACCCTTGATGAGCGAGATCATCGAACCGCCGTGCCCAATCAAACGAGGGACCTTTGAAGGAGAGATCTCAACAATCCTGCCGCTGCGAATCACCCGAAGCCGTCGATCCCGCATCGTGAGCTCAACCTTCATCATAGGATCAACCTCCTTAACCTCAACAAGCACAGCCTCACCAATCCCAAGATGCGCACTCATCTCGTCAAGCTCAATTCTCCTTGGGTACTCAGAGACATGCAAGAGTCCCTCATACGGAGACCCGATATCAACGATCCAGTTTGAAAAAGTAACTTCTTTTACAAACCCAACAACAACATCACGCCGAGTAGGAACATACTTTCCAGAGAGCGGAACAACCCTAATCTTCTCACGCTCATTCACAAGACCATAAAGACTCGCGTAAAGACTGCCATCACGTACATACGTCCCGTCACCACGCCTGGCAGGATCACGAGAGACCAGATCGCCAGGTATCACAATACGCTGCTTCTCACTCAAAACACATCAAACTCCAATCACTATTACCACTATTATTATTTTTTCACGAGCCGTGTTTCAACCTCGCCCCGAGTCAAACTATTCAACGCAGAATAAAAATCATCCTGCAACCCAGCAGGCAACCGAACAACCCCAATCCACGAACCATCATCCTGCCACTCCTCACGAAGAATCCTGCCAAAACCAGAAACAACCCCATGCACCCTCCCACCAAACAGAGAAGAAACTTTAACAGCAACATCAACCTCTTCAAAACGAATCGGGATGATCGGGCGAATAGCCTTCATAACCAGGTTCACCTGCTCATCCACACCCTTCAAAGGATCAATCGAAACACCAGCCTCGCCCATAGCACGCTCAACACGCTCAGGCGGATGAGGCGCACCAGTCTGCGGATTAACAGCATTCCTCGCAATAAAACTGACAACCCGCCTCGTCTTCTCCTCCTGAATACGCTTACGCTGCAGAGTCGTGAGATGAATCTCACCATCACACACAACCCGACGAGCAACCTCCAACACGTCACTCGTCCCAAAAACCTTCACAAGATCAGAAACAGCAGGCCGATCACCCGCGCGAGCATCAACAAAAACATCCTCAACCGCCAACACATCCTCCAAACCAACACCACCCTCACCAGACCTCAAAGACTCAGCACCACTCGGATCAACCAACACCTCAAACGAGACCCCACCACGCTTCAAACGCGCAACAACCGAATCATCAACACCAACCAAACCCAAAAACACCCCCTAACCAATCACCCACCACCACTACCATCCTCAACCTCATCCTTTGGAAGCGAATCCAAAAAACCCTCAACATGACCCTCAACCTCCTCACTTGACAGCTTCCTGAACCGACCAGTAGACACCTCCACAACACCACACTCAACCGTAACAGCATCAAAACGACCCTCAGAAGAAACAAACAAACCCTCCAAACCCAAACGAATAGCACCCCCCACATCAAGATCACTCGAATACTTCTCCTCAAACAACTCCATCACCTCACCACGCCCCGAACCAATAGCCGTAGCCTTATACTCCAACAACGCACCACTCGGATCAGTCTCAAACAACCTCGCAACACCACCATGATCCAAACCACCAATCAACAAAGCCGTACCATACGGACGCACACCACCAAACTGCGTATACGACTGCTTATGATCACACACACGCTTAGCCAACACCTCAACACCAACAAGCTCATCATACGTCACACTATTAACCTGAGCCTCCACCCTCGCCCGATCAATCAACGCACGCGCATCCGCAACCAAACCAGAACTAGCAGCACCAATATGAACATCAACCTGAAAAATCTTCTCAACCGAACCCACCTCCAACAAACGACTCGACACCCGCTTATCAACCAACAACACAACACCACCCACACACTTCAAACCAACCGCCGTCGTACCACGCTTCACAGCCTCACGAGCATACTCCACCTGAAACAAACGACCATCAGGACTAAAAACAGTAATAGCACGATCATAACCCATCTGAGGACCAAACTGCTGCATAACCAAACACAACTCCAAACAAAAACCAAAACAAACAACAACACAACAACACAACTAATAAAGCTTATGCACTAACAACCAAAGTCAAAGGGTTAAAGCTTTCAACCCAATACACCATATAAAT
>NJEL02000039.1 GCA_002254825.2 Methanosarcinales archaeon ex4572_44
AGTGTGCATACTTTAGTGTTTTATGGGTGGTTTTTCAGCACTCGCTATATTTTTCTGTGTGATTTCTGTTGTTTTGTTTGTAGGTATTGGTTTATGTTTTTTGCTGCTGTTTTTGCTGCGCCCATTGCGCTTATTACTGTGGCTGTGCCTGTTACTACGTCTCCGCCTGCGTAGATTTTTTCTCGGTTGGTGCGTCCCGTGGTGTCTGTTGGGATTGTGTTCTTTTTCCCGGTTTGCAGGTTTTTTGTTGTGGTTGGTATCAGTGTGTTTGGTGTTGTGCCGATGGCAATTATCATGATGTCCGCTGGTGTTGTGTGTTCTGTTCCTGGTATTGGTTCTGGGCGTAGGCGTCCTGTTTCGTCTGGTTCGCATAGTTTTGTGTTGATGCATTCGATTGAGGTTATCCAGTTGTTTTCATCTCCGTTGATTCGGGTGGGGTTTGTGAGCAGTTTGAAGTGTATTCCTTCTTCTTTGGCACGCTCTATTTCTTCGTTTCTTGCTGGCATCTCTTCTTCGCTTCGGCGGTAGATGATTGTTACGTTCTCTGCGCCGAGGCGTCGTGCAGAGCGTGCTGCGTCCATTGCTACGTTACCGCCGCCGACAACTATTACGTTGCTGCCTTTTTTGATTGGCGTGTCGTATTCTGGGAATCGGTAGGCTTTCATCAGATTTACGCGTGTGAGGAATTCGTTGGCTGAGTATACGCCGTTCAGGTTTTCGTTCTCTATTCCGAGAAAGGAAGGTAGTCCTGCCCCGCTTGCAATGAAAACCGCGTCGTATTCTTCCATTAATTTGTCTATGGTTGTTGTTTTTCCGATCACGGTGTCAAGTTTTATCTCTACTCCGAGTTTCCTGACAAATTCCACTTCTGCTTTCACTATTCTCTTGGGTAGTCTGAACTCTGGTATTCCGTAGATGAGCACTCCTCCTGCCTCGTGGAGTGATTCGAAGATTGTTACGCTGTGTCCCATGCGTGCGAGGTCTGCTGCTGCTGTGAGTCCTGCTGGTCCTGATCCAAGAACTGCCACCTTGAAACCTGTTGGTGGAGCGGTTTTCGGTGTTTTCACGCCTCTCGCAAGTTCGAAATCTGCTGCAAAGCGTTCGAGCCTGCCGATTGCGAGGGGTTCATCTTTTTTCCCGAGTACGCATTCTATCTCGCACTGGGTCTCTTGTGGGCAGACACGTCCGCAGATGGCTGGCAGTGAATTTGTCTTTTTAAGTTCCATTGCAGCAGCTTCAAAGTTTTCTTCAGCTATCTCTCTTATGAACGCGGGTATGTCAATCTCAACAGGACAGCCTCTGATGCACTGTGGTTTTTTGCATTGGAGGCAGCGTCTTGCTTCTTCTACTGCCTGCTCTCGTGTGTATCCAAGTGCGACCTCGTCAAAGTTCTTGACACGCTCTACTGGGTCCTGTTCTAACATCAGAGGTCGGCTCATTTGCCGCCCACCCCATCTGTTTTTTCGCCATGGAATCGTTCGAGTGAGAGGGCTTCCTCTTCTCGATAAGCAGCGAGCCTACTCATGAGAAGTGTGAAGTCCACCTGATGAGCATCAAACTCAGGTCCATCCACGCAAGCAAACATGGTCTTGCCATCGACAACCACACGGCATGAGCCGCACATCCCGGTTCCATCCACCATGATCGGATTCAAACTAACAATCGTCTTCACACCAGACGGTCTTGTGACATCTGCAACCACCCGCATCATGACGGCAGGCCCAATAGCAACCACACGATCAACCTCCCGCTCCGCAAGAATCTCTGCCAGCACGTCTGTGACAAAGCCATGATGACCCTTCGTACCATCATCTGTGGTGATGTATAACTCATCGCTCACAGCACGCAACCTATCCTCCCAGATCAAAAGATCCGCGGTGCGTGCCCCGAGGATTGATATAACCCTGTTACCTGCCCGCTTAAACTCTCGAGCCTCACAGAACACTGGTGCCACGCCAACACCCCCACCAACAAAGACGACCACACTATCGCGAGGAACCTCTGCTGGATTTCCGAGCGGACCCACAACATCTGCTATACCATCACCGCTCGCAAGCCCTGCAAGCTCTTCTGTAGTCTTTCCAACAGCAAGGAAGATCGCAGTGATTGTGCCAGCATCACGATCATAATCTGCAACAGTGAGCGGTATTCTCTCACCCCACTCATGAATCCTGATAATTATAAACTGGCCCGCCCTGGCTTTTCGTGCAACCATCGGCGCAGCAATCTCAAGCAGATTAATATCAGGTGCAAGCTCTTCTTTCCTCAAAATAGTACAAGCCATTCAATGAAACCTCACAAGAAAAAAGGATCTTCACGCACCAGAATAACATCGGTTGATCGTATATGAAATTTTCTAATACCATGGGCTGTCAAAAAGTTTGGGTGTTACACCACTCTCCCAAAAATCTCCATCCCTCACACCATTCTATCCTGTAACACAGATGTGACAACACCCCCCGTCGTGTTTTGTGATATCTTTTTAATCATCCATTTTATCCAGCACAAAAATATCAAGTCACTATACCCTGTACTTATAAGCACAGGGCTTGTTAGCGTTTTTGTCATATAAGGGTTTCGTTTTAGCACGTAAAGTAGGGCTTTATGTTTGCTATTACTTCGTCTTCTTTACTTTGTAGATGATACTGGTTGGCTGATCTTGGTCTGTTTTTATCTCAGGCAAACTTTATCTTATATGGTGGTATGGTGGTGTCGATAGAATTGTTTGTGGGTCTGCATACAGACCAAAGATTAAAATGTTTTATCATGTTTGATTATTGAGGGTTGATCTGGTATGGAATTGGAGAAGCTTCGGCACGGAACAGAGTTGGTAAAACGTGGCTTTGCCAAGATGCAGAAGGGCGGTGTGATTATGGACGTGACAGAT
This sequence comes from Methanosarcinales archaeon ex4572_44, assembly GCA_002254825.2. GTDB lineage: Archaea > Halobacteriota > Methanosarcinia > Methanosarcinales > EX4572-44 > EX4572-44. The sequence continues at coordinate 2,888 of NJEL02000039.1, forward strand.
GCAGAGCAGGCGCTTGTGGCTGAGGATGCGGGTGCTGTTGCTGTCATGGCGTTGCATGCTGTGCCAGCCGATATACGCCGCATGGGTGGTGTTGCTCGGATGGCTGACCCTGCAATAATAGCTGAGATCATTGATGCTGTAACGATACCTGTGATGGCAAAGGCACGGATAGGCCATTTTGTGGAGGCTGAGATACTTGAAGCGATCGGTGTGGACATGGTTGACGAGTCAGAGGTCTTAACACCAGCAGATGAGACATACCACATCGAGAAGACACGGTTCACCACACCCTTTGTCTGTGGCGCACGTGACCTGGGCGAGGCTATGCGCCGAATAGCTGAAGGTGCTGCAATGATACGGACGAAGGGCGAGGCTGGTACAGGGGACGTGAAAGAGGCTGTGCGCCACATGAAGGAGATTATGGGCGAAATTCGTGCACTTGGAGGGAAAACAGGTGAAGAACTCGCGAAAAGAGCGAGGGAGATCGAAGCACCCTATGAACTCGTGATGGAGACTGCAAAACTGCAACGACTCCCGGTCGTGAACTTTGCAGCGGGGGGCATAGCAACTCCAGCCGATGCAGCGATGATGGTGCGGCTTGGTGCAGATGGCGTCTTTGTAGGCTCAGGCATCTTCAAATCAGAGAACCCTGAGAGAATGGCACAGGCAATAGTGGACGCTGTGAACAACTATGACAGCCCAGATGTGCTTGCCGAGATCTCGAAGGGGCTTGGCGATGCGATGAGAGGAATTGATACAAAAACGATACCTGAGGAAGAGATACTTCAGATCCGCGGATCGTGAAATAAAACCCTCCAACAATGGAGACCTGAAAGATGAGGGAGATCACAGAAGCTGACGTATGCATCCTCATCCCAACCCTGAACGAAGCCGAGAACATCAAGAAGCTGATAACAGAATTCCAGAAAATGGGATATGAGAATATTCTTGTGATCGATGGGCACAGCACAGACGGGACACAGGAGATAGCACGAGATGCTGGAGCAACTGTTATCGTCCAGGAGGGAAAAGGAAAAGGATCCGCCATAAAAGAAGCATTCGCCAGCATACGATCACCCTACACTATAATGATTGATGGAGACGGAACTTACGAACCAAAGGACATGTTAAAATTACTTGAACCATTAAGGGAAGGTGTTGACCACGTACTCGGCAACCGCCTCGAAGACTATGAAAAGGGAGCCTTCACGCGCCTCAACCTCTTTGGAAACAGAATCATGAATAAACTATTCGGGTTCGCCTACGGAATATGGCTCAACGACATCCTCACGGGATACCGAGGATTCAACATGAGAACTATCAAAGAACTCGAACTGAACGAAAAGGGATTCGAGATAGAAGCCGAAATGACAGCAGAAACTATCAAAAAAGATCTTGCCATAAAAGAGGTACCCATACGATACCTTCGCCGACGCGGCGACCCCACAAAACTACACCCAATAAAAGACGGCATCAGAATAGCAACCACCATCTTCAAACTCGCAAAACTCCATAACCCACTCTTCTACTTTGGAATAATCGGACTCGCAACCACACTCGTCGGGATACTTCTCGGCATATACATCGTACACGAATGGCTGAAAGGGATCGAACATATACCACTTACAATCCTTGCAACCCTCCTTGTAGTGGGCGGCATTCAAATCTTCATCTTCGGACTCCTAAGCGACATGATAGTCACACTCCACCGCGAAACCCTAAGACTGATAAAAGAAAAAAAATAAGAAAAAAACGTTTCAAAAGTTACTATTTCTCTTCTGGAACAATCGTTGTAAGTTTAACATGTTTAACACCCTTCAAGGCTGTTAACTTTTCCGACAATTCCCTGATTCGTTCGCCTTCGCCATGAATTACTACAAGTTCAAAGCAGTTATCCGCATCTACATGAAGATGGAGAGTTGATTGTATAGTGCCAATGAATTCATGTTCGATCTCAGTTATCTGATCCACAAGCCCACGCTGATGATGGTTGTAAGCAAGCGTTATAGTGCCAAACCGTTCGCCCTTTATATTGCTCATCCACTCATAATAACGAATATACCATCGTATCGCATCTCTAATACCCTCCGATCGAGAAGAATACCCTCTTTTAGATATGATTGAATCAAAACGTTCTAAGAGGCTTTCCGGGAGAGACACCCCTATCCTCATGAGTTCATTATCCATATTAATCTCTCTTACACATACACCTTTTTTTAGATAAAATTTTCTCTCATATAGTACTACGTATTTTTATTTTGTTCAAACAGCAACTTAAGCTAACATCAGATCATTTTGGAAGATACTTTATGGAAAAGGTGGATGTAATCTCTATTTATCGCTCCCCTCTACTTCTTTGTATTTGAAAATATCTTTTAAAATAGGTATTATTTCTTCCAGCCGGTCAATCGTGAAGTCTGCTGCATCAATCAACCTTTTTGGACGATCGCTTTCTTGTTCCCGTGTCAATACTGCAATATCTGCAGTTTGGAACGCAAGTATGTCGTTCAAACCGTCGCCAACCATTATCACGGGATTGTAGTCTTCTTTGAGATGCTCGATGATCTCTTTCTTACGGGTTGGGGTTGAGAGGCCAAACGCTCGTTTCCTTGGGATGCCGATGCAATCAGCCAGTTTTTCGATGTCGAGTTGCCGATCTCCAGATGCTATGAAGACGTTAACCCCCATTTTCCCAAGGGTTTTGACCACGCTCTTGGCAGACGGGAAGAGTTTTCCGCAGCTGCTCAGTACATAGGGTATGGTCATAGTCTCGGTGTCCACCATCATCCCGATGCCGATGTAATAGTGGTCATCGCATCTTGAGAGCACTTCGTCTAGCACCTCTTGAAGATCTCTCACTGTAGCACGGGTGTCTTTCCTGATGGCTTCGATCACTGTGTCTTTTGACAGGGGCAGTGATGCACAGGCGATGTCGACATCGACATTGTGTTGTGTTAGAAAGTTGTGAATTGGGGTTGCTGGTGGACACTTCTTCAGCTCTTCAACCGGCTCGAAGTGGATGATGGTGATCACGCATTGGCTCTTCTTGCCAGCAACCGCTGTGGTGGTAAACTCAGACAATATCGTTTTCTTGTTTATATCTTTGGCTATCCGATGCATGAAGAGCAAAGTTCCAGCGCTGTCAAAGACGATCGCGGCACGTTTTGATGCCATGAAAGAAGAGTAATCACGGGATAGTATATGTGTGTTTCCACATTCAAATAAAAGTCACAGGAGAGCCATAGAGCCGATCAGTTAACTCTAAATACAAAACTGGAGATATTATACTCTGTCCGAATGGACGTCGTGTTGTATAGGTCCTCACGTGAGTTACTGACACGTGTCTATCGATGAGCGTGCAGACAACCCCAGCACGGCATACCAGGGGCCTGATGCAAGGGTCAGCAAGCCTGACAACGGAATGATCCAGTGGATGATGGTTTAGTGTTAGCATCAGGTCATAAAATTCTACACAGTAAAGTACATACAGTACATCCGATAGCTTTAAGATGCTGTGCCATAGATGAGAGAGTATACCTGTTCTCTTGAAAAGGCGCTGTTGACATGCACGATCTGAGATGTATTGAGTGTGGTACTAACTATTCTGGTGACGATGTCATCTATACCTGTATGGAGTGCGGAGGGCTCCTCGACGTAATATACGACTACGATAAAATATCGCTGACAAAAAAAGAATTATCAAAACAACCATTGAGTGTTTGGAAGTACAGGGATCTCCTGCCAATCCACAGAGAGCCTGTAACGCTGCAGGAAGGTGGCACACAACTCTATCGCCTCGAACGGCTCGCAGAAGACCTGGGCATAGAAGAGGCTTACGTCAAACACGAAGGCATGAACCCCACAGGCTCCTTCAAAGACAGAGGCATGACCGTTGGCGTGACAAAGGCAATCGAACTCGGGATGAGCACGGTAGCATGCGCATCCACCGGGAACACATCAGCATCGCTCTCAATATACGCAGCCAGAGCAGGGATGCCAGCGGTCGTGCTGTTGCCCGCAGGAAAAGTCGCACTCGGAAAGGTCGCACAGGCACTGATGCACGGAGCAAAAGTCCTAACAATACGCGGGAACTTTGACGAAGCACTCAGACTCGTCCGAGACCTCTGCACAAAAGAAGACTTCTACCTCTTAAACTCCATAAACCCCTACCGACTCGAAGGACAGAAAACAATAGCCTTCGAAGTAGCAGAACAACTACAATGGAACGTGCCCGACCGAATCGTACTACCAGTCGGAAACGCAGGAAACATCACAGCCATCCACAAAGGATTCAAAGAACTAAAAAAACTCGGACTAACAGAAACAGTCCCAAAGATGACAGGAATACAGGCAGAAGGCGCAAGCCCCATAACCCGCACCTCCTAAAAGACAGCGAACACATACTCAACATATGCCCCAGACCAATCGAGATCAACCCCACAATCGAAGACGTCAGAAGAGCAATATTCACAAAAACACCCAACTGAAACTAAAAATCGAAGCATATATGTGCGGTGTATTTCATACAATCATACGCGAGGGAGAATTTGGAATATGAAAAGAAAAGTAATTACAACAGCTGCAATTGCAGGAATACTGCTGTTAACACTGGTAGCGATGCCTGCAGGTGCAGAGGATACGCTTGAAGAAACTGTGAATACAGCCAATGCTAGCGGTGGCAGTGGTGGCAGTGGTGGCAGTGGCAGTGGTGGCAGTGGTGGCGGTGGAGGCAGTTCAGCGGACATAGTCGAGATCCGCGGCGAGCCATTAGACCTTGCAACTTATCATGTGCCCGATGCCACGGGCAAAGGTGTAGCGAGCTGGAATGCGTATAACTTTGCTGGTTTCTGGTATGACCTTGAAGAGGGTAACATGAGCGAGGAACTGGTACTTCTGGATGGCTCTGGCTTGCTCCACAACGGCGAGATCAAAGAGAATACACTGTTCTATAATACTACTGTGCAGTATATTGAGTACGAAGTGAGTGACGAGAGAAATTTGACCGTTGAAAATGGTCTCGACTCCAGTGGTTGTAAGAATCGTTGGTGGGGTTGGGATGGCGTGAACTCTGTTGTTGGCGGCACCCATTACGGCATGCTCGGCTGGTTTGCTGAGGAGTATGTTGCACTCAATGGTCAACCTGACAAGCTTGTGAAGCTCGTTCTCGAACAGGG
>NJEL02000040.1 GCA_002254825.2 Methanosarcinales archaeon ex4572_44
CACCCCAAGCACAAATCACACAACGAACAATCACACAAACAACAACACAACACAAAAAATAAAAAAAAGAAAAAAAGACGAAAGAAAAAAAGAGAAAAAGAGGGGCAAGGAGAGTACTGGGCGGTGGTATTTGTTTAGCTACAATATTCGGTATCAAGAGCCTCGATAAATCAAATCCGACAGAAAATACCGATTTGCCTGAATATTGCGCTTGTTATCGTTTTTGAATCTGGAACGATACATCTTCGAACAGGTGGGAGATCTTAAAACGAAAAGCAGATGAACCAAGAAAGCTCTACATCTTTTGAGTAAACATGGATCTTGAAGGATATGCAAAGAGGGCTCTTAGAAGAGGCGAAGATGAATCAGTGCTTGCATGTACGCTGGCAGAACGTATTCTTAAAATAAAGAAGACGACGCGAGAGCATGCAGAACGGCTTGCTGGGGCTGTGATTGTTGAGGCGAAAGCTACGCTTGCACCTGTGGGCGAGATCTTTCAACCAATACACTCTGGTGTTTCGATGGGCGAGTTTGGTGTGGGCTCCCGTGGGCTTGGTGATTTTTATACGCATGAAAAGATAGGTGAAATCATCGGGAAGACAACTGCTGTTGTTGATTCGAGTCACCTGGATGATTCAGGGGTTGTAGAAGGTGGTGGTGGCGAGTATATTGTGGTGAATATCGATGGCATTCACTCGAGGTTGAGCGATTACCCTTTTCTTGCTGGTTTTCATGTGGCACGGGCTGCGCTTCGTGATATATACGTTATGGGCGCGCGGCCTGTAGCGCTCTTCTCTGATATTCACGTGGCTGATGACGGTGATGTTGGAGTGATATTTGATCATATCGCTGGCATCACAACAGTATCGGATCTGACGGGTGTGCCACTTATAACAGGCAGCACGCTTCGTATCGGTGGTGACATGGTGATTGGAGAGCGGATGACTGGTGGGGTTGGTGCTGTTGGAATAGCCGATGTGCTTACGAGCAGGGTGAGAGCAAAACCGGGTGATAAAATAATAATGACCGAAGGCGCTGGCGGCGGCACGGTCTCGACCACAGCCCTCTATTATGGTCACCATGACGTCGTGGACGAGACTCTCAATGTCACTTTTCTTGATGCCTGCAAGCTCCTGGCACAACACGATCTCCTATCAGAGATTCATGCCATGACTGACGTGACCAATGGCGGCGTGAGAGGCGATGCACAGGAGATCAGTGGAACTGCAAGCGTCAAACTCGTCTTCTATGAAGAGAGGATCCGCCCGCTTGTGAACGAGCGCGTCTTGGGGATGCTGGAAGATCTTGAGATTGATTATCTTGGTGTGAGCCTGGATGCTCTTTTACTGATCACGCCATCTGAAGCATGCAACAAAATTCTTCTACTGTTAGCAGATTATGGGATAAAAGCAGATCTCATTGGCGATGTGATGGCTGGCTCTGGAGTTGAACTTGTGACAAGAGAGGGTATTACTGATTTCACACCCCGCTTTCGCGAGTCAGCGTATACGCCAATAAAAAAAGTGGTTGGAGAACAAACACCCACCAATTATAAAGAGATGCAGGCACAGGTCAGTCGTGCAGCGACAAAAGCCATCAATAAAAAGAAACAGATTGGTGAGATGATGCGAAAAAAGAGATTTTGCAGAGAGTGATTTTATACTCACTCTTTTCCACCAACTGCTTCACTAATCGGTTCACCAACCTTAAATTCAAAGCATAAGAAATTTTACAGAGCTGAAAAACAAGTTTTATATAGAACAACAAACCTATTTGTGGTTGGATTTTATTTGGAGGTATATAAGTATGGCTGGTAATCTTGGTCAACCAATTGTGATTTTGAGTGATGATGTTGAGCGAAGTTCTGGTAGTGATGCACTTGATCGGAATATTGCTGCTGCCAAGGCTGTTGGCGAGACTGTGAGGAGTACTCTTGGTCCTATCAGTCTTGATAAGATGATTGTTGATTCCAGAGGTGACGTCGTTGTTACGAATGATGGTTCGACGGTGTTGCAGACGGTTGAGGTTGAGAGTCCTGCTGCGAGAATGATGGTTGAAGTGGCTCAGACAATGGAGGTTGCAGTTGGCGATGGTACCACCTCGGCTGCTGTTTTTGCTGGTGAGTTGCTTTCGTGTGCAAGGGATTTGCTTGATCAGGGTATTCATTCTGCAAATATTGTTAAAGGATATCATCTGGCTGCGAGGAAGGCTGTGGATCTGCTGGAAAGTCTGTCGGAGCCGATTGGTTCTGGTGATGACGATCTTCGTAAAGTTGCCCTCACTGGTATGAACAGCAAAGGGAGTGCGACTGTAAGAGAGTTGCTGGCGGATGTTTGTGTGAAGGCGGTTCGCAGGGTTGAGAAGGATGGTGTGGTTGATGTCGACACGGATGTGCATATACTCAATGCTGATGGTGTGAGTGTTGAAGATACACATCTCGTAGACGGTGTTGCAATATTCAGCAAACGCGCCGACGAGGATATGCCGAGACGGTTAGAGGATGCTCGGATAGCCCTTGTAGATGATGTGGAGCCGAAGGAGCTTGGTACCAAGATGGGTACGTTGAATATCGGGCCTAAGCTCAAGTTTGAGATTAACAGTTCTGAGAAATTGCAGGAATTTTCCGATGCGAAGAAGAAACCACTCTTCGATATCATTGATCGTGTAAGTGAGCTTGGTGTAAATGTTGTGTTATGTAAGAAAGGTCTTACAGAGGAGGTTGTCTATGAGTTTGCTAAGAGAGGAGTCTTCGCAGTCAAGATAGCGAGCGAGGAAGAAGTGAAAGTGGTTGGAAGGGCTACTGGTGCACGACTCATACCCCATGCTGAAAGGCTCACCGAGGATGATCTCGGGCACGCAGGGCTTGTTGAAGAGCGTGGGGAGAAGGATAAAGAGATCGTCTACTTCGAGCAGTGCAAGAATCCCAATACTGTGAGCATCGTTACGACTGGCAGGGCGGACACCTCTAACATGGGCGATACCATTGTCGGTGCCCTTCATGTTCTCAAAGATGTTATGGAAGATGATGGAGTGGTGCCTGGTGGCGGCGCGATAGAGGTTGAGCTTGCTGGGAAGATCAGAGAATATGCTCCGAGTATTTCTGGTAGAGAGCATCTTGCCGTGCAAGTGTTTGCTGACGCTCTTGAGTCAATCCCAAGAGCGATAGCCCAGAATGCAGGGCTTGACGAGTTAGATCTCTTAATCACGCTCCGGGCTGAGCACAAAGCTGGGCACAGCAAGGCTGGCATCGATGTGACGGGTGATGGAGTGGTGGAGAACATCACTGACCATGGCGTTATTGACCCTGTGAAGGTGAAGAAGCAGTCGATAAAGTCTGGTGTTGAAACTGCAAACATGTTACTTCGCATAGACGATGTGATAGCTTCTAAGATAGTGGCACCTCCAAGTGAGGACGTAAAGGCTCCTGGTGATCTTGGCCCTGATGAAGGATACTATAATACCTGCTCCCCACCGAAACCACCCAGACGACTCGATTACTAATCCACTCCCCGCACCATTTTTTTATTTCATTAATGCTGCGCAAAAATCGCCTGTCAAGAAGACACGTGCTTTCAGTACGGTTTTACCGAATTCGGCCCGTATGAGTTGTATTATTGATGGTCATGGCTTCTCCACGAGGTGGATGTATCTATTGAGGCTTCTGTGCACCCGTTGGACGTGACATTCCACTATCAAAAATCCTGTGTGCAGTAACAGATCGAGAAGGGGCTTGTTGTATAGGATCACAGCTTTTTTTTTCTCTTTCAGCACACGGTGTATCTCACTGAGAGCATCTGCAACCAGCTTATTCGACCCTTTGCCTGTTATCCGTGCCGATCGCCCGTATGGCGGATCGGTTACGACAGCATCCACAGACCCATTCCTTAACGAGAGGTCTGCCGCATCCTGATAGATCAGAGCATAATCGCCCATATAGTATCCGAGGTTCATACCCGCACCCTTGGCGATCCTTTCTTGGACATCCGAGCCTATCACTCGCACTCCTAAGAGCCCGGCCTCGACAAGTATTCCACCCGTCCCACAGAATGGATCTAACAGAATGTCCCCACGCCTCACCTCTGCGAGGTTGACGAGTGCTCGTGCGACCCGCGGCATTAAAACACCGGGGTAGAAGAATGGCTTGTTCTGAGGCTTCCGCAACTCAAACGATGACCGATCAACCGTGTGGAGAATAGTTGTGAAGATTCCTATCCCTGGCGTGAGTAATAATTTGAATGGAACATCAGGCATACCGAGATCTGCTCTTGACCCATAGCTGCCCACCACACCGCCTATTCCTGCCTCAAGTTTTGGCAAGAGCCTGTGAGAAAACCCAAACGACTTACTCGACTCCCTGTCCCATGGGTTTCGAGCAAACTTCACTCGCACACTGTACGTCTGATCAGCGTCTATGAACTCTGAGAGATCTGCACCACTTATTGTCTCAATGATCTCCTCTGCGGCAGTTGGTGTTGTGGTTATCACCCGATGGATGGCATGGGTCATAGCCAAACGTTCGGCAACGAGACCAAGCCTTCCCACGCCACCATCACAGATCTCAACGATGAGTACTCCTGGTTGCTCTGCTACCTGGTGATACTCTATCGCCTCTGCGCGAAGAGCTGCACACGCCTCTGCAGTTGGAAGTGTTCGGTGCTCGCCTGAAAGCTCGAAACAGATCTGCATCTTATTTTAGCATGGTCGTCTGCATCTCCTTAAGTATCTCTGACATGGCACTATGCCATTTAAGATGCACTCTCAGTTTCTCTGCCGCCCTCTTCATCGCATACCGATCCTCTACCCACTCCAGGTTCTCATACGCCACATCTCGTAATATAAGCCCATAAGCAGGTGCAGGCTCCAAACCCTCTTCAAACTCCGTTATACGTACCCAGCATTATATAGCGATACACACGAGAGACTGCATCCCTGCGCGGGTCAAAATCATCACCAACCACTGCATGCGCCCACAACCACACATCATCTGGAAGCTTGCTGTTGATCACCCTCGGCACGGCAAGCTTTGGATTATCGGTATCAACTGCAATTACCTGACCCGTTGCATGGACGCCCCGATCGGTCCGCCCAGCACTCCGATACCTCGCACCACCAGGACTCGTAATCAAACCAGACTCAACAAGCGCCTCAAACAGCACAGCCTCAATAGTAGCAACATCGGGCTGCACCTGGAACCCTGAATATTTCGACCCCACATAAGAAAGCTTAAACGCAACCCTCATCACAATCACGACCAAACAATACTCTAATCACCCACCGATCGTATTTCACTCTATCGGCAGATTTCACCACTTTTATCCGTTCAGACTCAAAAACTAACAACCCCAAATAAAACGATCTACTGCCTACAATCCAAGCATTCAATCCAACAAAGCAAAAGATCAACACAAGAAACAATATAAAAACGATAATCTCCTAATCAATAGTTGGTATCTTCTTGGACATTAGCAGACATTGCACGGTATATTGAAAATAACTTCTACGGCGATAAGGATTGGCATACCTCCAGCTTTGGTAGAGGCATTGAAACGCAAAAATTCCCGAGGCGGTTTGATATCCTCTCCAATAGGTTAGTTATACAACGAAAATAATAAATCGCATAAAGAGAAATTTGGGTCGTGCACGCCAATCATTGAAACGTGCTCCTAAAGTGTTTAAAGTAGAGATCGGTATGTGAAGGAGAGGTCGTGTGGGCAGTGAATCAGAGATACTCCTAAAAGATTACTTCCTAAGCATAGAGAAATAAGTATTACATGGGATGTGAAAGATGCACATAAAAAAGATCAAAATTTCCAATTTCAAAAGATATGAAGAATACTTGAGAGAGGATGGTTAGAATGGTGAGAAATTTTGTTTCACGGATTAGATCGCTGAAGCGTGAGAAGAATGCAGTTATTCTTGCGCATAATTATGTGAGGGGTGAGATTCAGAATATTGCTGACTTTGTTGGAGATTCTCTTGAGCTTGCGAGGTGTGCTATGGAGACTGATTCCGATGTGATTGTGTTCTGTGGCGTTGATTTCATGGCTGAGACTGCATCGATTTTGAACCCGGATAAGAAGGTTTTGATCCCTGATCTTGGGTCGATATGTCCTATGGCGCAGATGCTTGCGAGAGAGGATTTGATTGAGGCAAAAGAGGCTTATCATGGTGCAGATGTTGTTCTGTATATAAACACGCTTGCGGATTGCAAGGCGCTTGCGGATTGTGTCTGCACGTCGGCGAATGCACCCGAAGTGGTTGAGGCGATGAAATCTGACACGGTCATCTTTGGGCCAGATCTCAATCTTGCAAGATTCGTTGAGAAGAGGACGTCGAAGAAGATCATCCCTGTTCCTGAGTATGGGTTGTGTCCAACACATCATCAGATATCGGCGGATGATGTGCTTGTGGGCAAGAAGAAACATCCTGGGGCGGAGGTTGTTGTTCACCCTGAGTGCGTCTTGGAGGTTCAGGAGATGGCGGATTGTATTGCATCAACGAGTGGCATGGTGAGGTACTGCAGCATCTCTGATGTGGATGAGTTTCTTATTGGGACAGAAATCGGGCTTATTTATAGACTTGAGCGGGAGCTTCCTGAGAAACAATTTTACCCAGTTTCTGAGAGTGCTGTGTGCCCACAGATGAAGATGCATACGTTGAAGAAGGTTGAGATGGCTCTGGAGTTGGAGAGGCCGATTGTTGCTGTGCAGAGGGAGATTGGAGATGCTGCAAGGGAAGCTATTGAGCGTATGCTCAGGCTTTCATAAGAGGTTTTGGTGATTCTGGTGTTAACAGAGAGAGAACTGGAAAGGTTTGCTAGGCAGATTATGATATTTGGAGAAGAGGGTCAGGAGAAGCTTAAACGGGCGAAGGTTTTCATCGCTGGTGCTGGTGGTCTGGGCTCTCCAGTCTCTATATATCTTGCGGCTGCTGGTGTTGGGCGAATACGAATAGTGGATAATGACGTTGTGGAGTTGAGCAACCTGAACAGGCAGATACTGCACTGGGAAAAGGATGTTGGTAGAAAAAAGGTGGAGTCTGGGCGAGAAAAGCTTGAAGCGACAAATCCTGACACTCTTGTGGAAGCGCTCCATGTGACGATCGATGAGAACAGTGTCTCTCGACTTGTTGGTGATTCCGATCTCATCGTGGACGCGATGGACAACTTTCCTGTGAGGTATATGTTGAACAGAACTGCTCTATCGAAGGGTATTGCATTCTTCCATGGTGGAATCTATGGATTTGAGGGGCAGGTTACAACTATAATTCCTGGCAAAACACCATGTCTTCGATGTATATTTCCCGAAGCTCCGCCGAGAGAGACTTTTCCTGTGATCGGTGTCACGCCAGGTATTATAGGCTTGATTCAGGCAACCGAAGTTATAAAGTATATTACTGGTATCGGCGAGCTTCTTCTCGGGAAGTTATTGTTGTGGGATGGTCTGGATTCGTGGATCGAGAAGGTATCGGTGAAGAAAAATCCTGATTGTATGGATTGTGGGCAGGGTGGCTTGAAGTGACCATCGAGATCCAGAAAATCTGTGAGGCAGAATTTCTGTTAGAGAATATGAGAGAGGTTCTCAGAAGAACAGCTCCAGATCACAGATTTTCAGAAGAAGAACGGAAAGAATTTGATAAAAACATAAAAAAACTTGATAAAATAGTAGAAGAGATGAAAAAAGATAAATATACTGGATCAAATCTCAAATACATAACAGACAAAATAGAACTTCGGAGAAGAGAAGAAGATTTTATAAATATCGATCCGATCCAGTCAGGTGGAAGACTGACCCTCGAAGCAAGAAAAGCCATGATCGCGTACGGAGACGGGTACTCGACCTGCGACTACTGCTTCAAACCATTCAGACTCGACCAGATACAGAAACCACCGATCCACGAATTCGTGGAAGACCTTGCAGAATTTGTTGGAATGGACACCGCTAGAGTGGTGAGAGGTGCGCGGAACGGATTCCAGATCGTTTCAAATGCCCTTCTCGAAAAAGGAGATGTAGCACTCGTCTCATCCCTTGCACACTACTCCCTCTGCCTTGCAATTGAATCAGTGGGTGGAATATGGAGGGAAATTCCATTGAACAAAGACAGAATCATCACCGGGGAGAACACTCGAAAAAAGATCGAAGAAGTCCGTGAAAAGACTGGAAAACTCCCCAAACTCGTTGCAGTCTCCCACTTCGACTACATGTTTGCAAACGAACACGACGTCCACGGAATCGGGAAGACATGCAAAGAGTACAAAATACCCTTCCTCTATAACGGAGCCTACACGGTCGGAGTGATGCCTGTAGATGGAAAGAAGATCGGGGCCGACTTCGTGGTCGGATCCGGGCACAAGAGCATGGCTTCACCAGCACCAACAGGCATACTCGCAACAACCGACGAATACACAGACAAAATCTTCGCCACAACAAAACTGGAAGGCGACCTAACAGGACGCAAGTTCGGAGTCAAAGAAACATACCTACTCGGATGCACGGTTATGGGCGCACCGCTCATCGCAATGATGGCATCATTCCCAAAGGTACGTGAAAGAGTGAAACACTGGGACGAAGAACTCGAAAAAGCAAGATTTTTCATCTCAGAATTCACGAAAATAAATGGAAATAAAGTCGTATCTGAAATGCCAAGAAAACACACCCTGACAAAAGTAGACACAACAGACTCCTTCGATAAAATCGCAAAAAAACACAAAAGGAGAGGATACTTCCTCACCGACGAACTCAAAAAACGAAAAATCACAGGATTATTCCCGGGAACGACCAGAGAATTCAAACTGAACACATACGGACTCAACTGGAATCAGATCAGGTACCTTGCAGACGCATTCAAAGAGATCGCAGAAAAGTATAAGATTAACGTGGATTGAAGACAAATGAGCATGACCAGTGAAAAGTTTCAGAGTGGACATGCAACCCTTTCTGGATTCGTATAAACGTTCATCTTTTCATTTCTTGCAAAAGCAATGATGCAGAGCCCGGTTTTCTCTGCGATCTCGATTGCGAGGCTTGTTGTAGCACCTTTTGATACAATGATTGGAATATTTGCCACAGCACACTTCAGTGCCATCTCAGACGAGATTCTCCCTGTGCACGCAACAAAAGTCTCCTTAAAATTCGCATCCCTGCTCAAACTGTAACCAATTGCTTTATCGAGTGCATTGTGCCGACCTATGTCTTCTATCACACATATTTCTCCTTTTTCACCGAATAAACCAACTATGTGCACGCCTCCCGTGGCTCTGTGCAGGTCCGAGTTTAAGATGGATTTTATAGCCTTGAAGAGATCGTCAACGCAGATCTTCACATCAGAATCTATTCGCGGCAGCTTTGATTCGTCCAGAAACGACGAATCGCCACCGCAACCACTCACGATGGTTTTCTTTGATTTTAGTATTTTTAAAGGATTTTTCACCACTATCTTCGCAATGTTCCCTTCGATCTGCAAGGATTCAATCTCTTGAACGTTTCCTATAATCCGCTCTGAGAATAAATTCCCTATTATGAACTCTTCTCTCATGGCAGGGCTTACCATAGCGGTCACAAAATGCCTACCATTGACGAAGATAGACAATGGCACCTCTTCTACAATCCAGTCCTTCGACTCAACCAGCACATCATCTGAGAACTTGAGACAGAGAAATTCCTCTAACACCTACGCTACCCTCGCAATCTCCCAAACGACTTCCAGGAACCTGTCAACCTCCTCTTCTGTATTGTAGAGGTATAGTGATGCTCTGAGCGTTCCTGCTTCGAGTCCAAAATGCTTCATCAGAGGTATGCAGCAGTGATGTCCAGACCGCACCATAATACCAGCCGCTTCATCAAGCATCAGCGCGACATCATGAGGATTCAAACTCTCGACGTTGAACGAGACAACTCCGATCCTGTGTGCGGGGTCCAGAGACCCGTACACTTGCACGCCTCGAATATCCACCAGCCCGTCGAGGATCTTCTTGGTCAATCGAGCCTCATGATTCCCAATCGCATCCATCCCAACACCTTCAAGGTAATCAACGGCTTTTCCAAGCCCGATTCCGCCTGCAATATGTGGTGTTCCTGCCTCAAGCCGTTCATAACCCTGAGCAAGTGTGCAGGTGTCTATAGACACGTCCTCGATCATCCCTCCGCCATAAAACAATGGTTCGATCACCTCAGGATCCTTTGCCCAGAGCACGCCTGTTCCGGTTGGACCAAGCATCTTGTGCCCGGAGAAAATAAAGAAATCACAGCCAAGCTCCCTAACATCCACGTGCATGTGCGGCGCGGACTGGGCACCATCAACGAGTAACAGAACACCTTGTTCCTTACAGATACGAGAAATTTCTCTGATAGGAGAGATCGTGCCCAATACATTTGAAGCATGCGTCACTGCAACAACCCTTGTTTTATCATCTAGCGCATACTCAAAATCGGAGGCGTTGAACAGACCATCCTCACCCGGAAGCACAACACCCAGATCAACTCCAAACTTCTTTAACCGCATCCAGGGAAGAAAATTGGAGTGATGCTCGATGAGAGTCGTAACAACCCGATCACCTTTCCCCAATCCCAGACCAGACGCAACCAGATTTATCGCCTCAGTCGAATTCTTCGTGAAAACAACGTCCTCGTTCTGAGCACCGATGAAACCAGCAACCTTCCTATGCGCATCATCATACTTCAAAGATGCGAGCTGCGACAACCGATGAACACCCCTACCAACATTGGCATTAAACTCCCTGTAATACTCCAAAATCGCTTCCAAAACAGGTTCTGGAGTCAAACTCGTTGACGCACTATCCATATAAGTTATATCGTTTAAAATAGGAAAATCTGATCTTATCCGCTCAACATCCATAAAACCACAACGCTTCCAACATCATACGATGACAAACACCAGAGAACAACAAACACCTGAACTACCTATAAGCATCTCTCTTAACCCTTTCCATCACCCATGATCATAAATTTTATATATGATAAATTGTCAGGAGATGAATATGGCTGCAACAAAAGATGATGTGATTTCTGCAGTTGAAGAGAATGATGTAAAGTTTATTTGGCTGTGGTTTACGGATATTGTGGGTGTTTTGAAGGGTGTTGAGATCACGAAAGGGGAGCTTGAAGATGCACTTGATCGTGGGATGGGTTTTGATGGTGCTTCGATTGACGGGTATCAGGATATCGAGGAGAGCGATATGGTTGGAATGCCAGATACTTCCACTTTCCAGATAATTCCGTGTAGACCGAAGGATACTACTGTGACTGCACGGATGTTTGTGGATGTGCTGACGCCGGACAGGAAACCCTATGAAGGCGATCCGAGATACGTTCTCAAGAGAAACCTTGAGCGAGCAGCGAGGTTGGGTCTTAAGATGTTTGTTGGACCTGAGCTTGAGTACTTTTACTTCAGAAATTCAAATGCCACTGAAGTTCTTGATGAAGGTGGGTATTTTGATCTGACACCACTTGATCTCGCGACCGAATACCGTAGAGAGACTGTTATCGCCCTTGAGAAGATGGGGATTCCAGTGGAGTATAGCCATCACGAGGTTGCGCCAAGCCAGCACGAGATCGACCTCAGGTATACCGATGCACTCACCATGGCAGACAATGTGATGACGTATCGGATGGTTGTTAAGGAGATTGCTCAGAACTTTGGTGTCTATGCAACATTCATGCCAAAACCGATCTTCGGGGAGAACGGATCAGGTATGCATACCCACCAGTCGTTATTTAGGGGCGACCGGAATGTATTCTTCGATACTGATGATGAATACTACCTGTCTGATATTGCGAAAAGTTATCTTGCGGGGTTGTTACGTCATTCCCGTGAAATATGCTCTGTCTATGCACAGAGCGTGAACTCNNGCATGGGCGCGGCGGAACAGATCAGCGCTCATCAGGGTTCCAACGTACCAGCCAGGAAAGGAGCTTGCGACACGGATAGAGTACCGTGCTGCCGACCCGGTCTGCAACCCGTATCTCACGTTTGCTGTGATGCTTGCTGCTGGACTTGAAGGTGTTGAGAAGGGCTACGAGTTGCCAGACCCACTGGAGCGAAACATATACAAGATGACCGAGGGAGAGAGAAAAGATCTTGGTGTTGAAACGCTTCCTGCAAATCTGGGCGAGGCGATCGCAGAGACCGAGAAGAGTGAGGTTGTACGGCGAGCACTCGGAGACCATACCTTCGAGCGGTTCATCTCAATGAAAAAACACGAATGGGATGATTACCGAATACAGGTCACACCATACGAGATCGAGAAAATGCTGCTTGAATTATCTCTCGGAAACAAAATTATTATATTCTTTGGAAAAAGTTTCCTGATATTCTTCAACAAAGTGATGTATATCCATACTCTTAGGAGAGCTTACAATGGCTACTTTTGAAGCTTACAATGGCTACTTTTGAATTTAAGCCTTATGACCAGTCTTACGAAAAAGATATAAAGTTGATATTAGATCATGCGAAGCATGAAATTCCAGCAAAAAATGAAAGTAAATCTCAGCATCATATTTGCCCAGATACTTTGATTTCTAAGTTGAACTTTCCCGAAAACAACGGTCCTTTTGGAATATGTTGTTTAATTGAAAATGCACCTGTTGGAATCATTATATATTTATTGTTTAATGAGTTTGTATATCTAAAAATAGTAGCTGCCCATCCGTCCAAAAGAAATATGCGTATCGGATCATTACGGAGCAGATAATTTCAGGAAATTTTGATTTACAATATTCTTAAATATTTATTATTTAATTATTAATTGTAGTAACTACATCGACTGACAGAGCGTGTCTGGCTTCGGCTAAAGCCTCCGCCCAAATTTCCCTACAGGAAACTTCAGATATGCTCGGAACGTTATACGTAGGGAGGTATTATGTATCTGGTTTTTTTCAAGATATTGCCTCATTGTCACGAGTAAAGAATGAGTGGATACCTGGTACTGGTGCAAGTATCTGGTTTATGATCGGAATTATTGGTGAAAAGCTATTGTTTTACATCCAATCGAAAATTGCTACTGACAAACCGACTCCGTGAACAACTTAAAATAAAAATACAGTACATGTCATGGAATACTTGCATTTCTGACAAGAAAAGTTGATAGTCCTGGTGTGGCAAAAAAATAGTGGGACGCATCCTCCTTAGCCAAGGAGGATATCGTCGAATGCGTCCATGTCAATCTCAGCGACCGTTGGAATACCTGTTACTTTGCTTGCAACGTCTGTTGTTGCTGCAATGTCGTTTCTGTCTATTAAGTCGAGTCTGAATTTTCTTGCGCCTGCCATGAGTTGTTGGAGTCCGACTTGGATTCTGTTGAAGTAGGAGTACACTCCTATTGCGCCTGCTGGGATATTTTTGAGGTCTGCTCCGTATTTTTCTTCGAGTTCACTGTGTTCGACGAAGAACTGTTCTGGTTTCGCTCCGTATTTTTCGCTGAATGAGAGTGGCAGCCTTCCTTTTTCTGCGAGTTCGACGAAATATTGTGCTTTCATTCCCGCAGTGAGTGGTGATCGTGCCATTGCTATTGCTTTGACCACTGGGTTGTTGTCGTAGTTGCTCATTGCCATACACTTGTAGATTTGTGTTTCGTTCACAAATCCACCTGCAAATGAGATGTCTGGCACGTACATGCCGTTCTTTCGCATGAGTTCGATGCCGTGCATCACCTGTGTGAAAAGGTAGACGGTTGGAATTGAGCACTCGTTCATCATCGGGACGGGACTCATTCCTGTTCCGCCGCCTGCCCCGTCAAAGGTTATCTGGTCGATCTTTGCTTCGGATGCGACTCTGAGTGTGAATGCAGTTACGGCTGGTCGGTATGCGCCTGTTTTGAGGAATACGTGCTTTGCACCTTGCTCTCGCAGCCATTCAACGTCTTCGACAAACCCTCTCTTTTCTGGCATTCCAACTCTGCTGTGCCGTTCAAAGGTTCTGAACTCTCCATCTTTGAATGCTTTCTGTACAACCGGGTCTTCTGGATCTGGATGAACCACATAGCCACGCTTCTTGAGCATGAGTGCCTTGTCCAGATCTGCGATTCTGACCTCGCCGCCGATCGCCTTTGCGCCCTGCCCCCATTTTCGCTCGATGATATTCACTTCAAGCTTTGAGAGGGCGTATACATCCACGCCGAAGCGTTGATCTTCAACATTTGTCTGGACTCCAACGTCTCCGTGTTTGCCGTCCCAGAAGCTTCTGAATGATTCGATTCGCCTTGAGAGCTCAGCGGAGTGTGAAACCTTGCCATTTGAGTCAAACTTTGTCTCTGTATCCATGCCGCAGACATTTTCGCCTGGCATGATGATCGTTCCTGAAATTGCAGCTCCGATCGCACATGTGTCCCAGTATCGTCTTGCAACGTCTGTTGAGCCGAGTCCTGTGATGTAGGTTGGAACGAGCATCGGGATGCCGCCAAGTTTTGTTGTGACATCCACGTTCGGGAAGAGAGCGAGATCTGAGTCTGCTGCAATCCCTTTGGCTCCGATTACATCGGTCATGATCTGGAAGTGTGACCAGTCAAGACCATAGTCTTTGTTTGATGATGCTGTACTATCTCCGAACTGCTCTGGCTCTGGGTAGAGAACCTCTCTGCCTCTGAAAGCCGATTTACCAACTTCACACATTACTGTACATTCTTTTATACAGATAGGGCACATCCCGCTCTGTGGGTTCACATCTCTGCGTCGTATCGACGTTCCACTTGTGGATCTTGCATTTGCATAGATATCTGACATATTTTTCACCTTAATTAAAATTTATAGTTGATACAACTCGGTAGCTACGAAAGGCATCGGTGTTGTGAGACAGGCGTTGCACCGCTTTACCTGTTCCATCCAGCCCCCATAGTTCATCCTCTTCTTCTTAAAGGCGAGTCTGCGAATC
Organism: Methanosarcinales archaeon ex4572_44; assembly: GCA_002254825.2. GTDB lineage: Archaea > Halobacteriota > Methanosarcinia > Methanosarcinales > EX4572-44 > EX4572-44. The sequence goes on from NJEL02000040.1 coordinate 14,884, forward strand.
GCCTCAATACTTTTATCATCGATCGCTCTCGTCTCGATCGACCCTCTACTCTCTACAAACTTCAGAACATCCTCACCGCGCTGGGTCCGAATTATGAGTGTTGTCCACCCATCTTCTGATCCGACAGAGCCAGCTGATATGTCTGCGAGCTCTGATGCAAAGTCCATGCAGACCCTGCACGAATCCCGGACTGCACATTCAAGCTCCTTCATCGGAATCTCGAGCTCCTTGTTCGATGTTCGAACCAGAAGCTTGCCTTTGTAGACGGTGAACTTCAGAACGTCCTCGATCGCGATACCGCGGCTTGAAAGAGCCTCAACAAGTTGATCGTAGTAGAAGCCTTCTGTGCAGAATAATCCTATCATTAGGGTGACACGTTCACATCCTGCACTGTAATCAGATCCTTCGAGTGCCTGAAGCATCCGCATTGCCTCGATATTGCACGGCATACGTATCGCCTTCCAAACACCTTTAATCGAGGGACAAACCGTGTACTTTGATCCCATACTGGTCAAGACCTCATTCTGATCTTTTGCAACCTTCGGCTCATTCCTCCAATCATCTGTTCGGTCTGCGACCACCGCTGCATCGATCTTCTCGTCAGCGAGGAGCGCGTTTAGAATTGCAGTAACGACGCCTCCGCTTTGTCCATTTCTATGAATCTCCCTGTGTGTAGCACGTGCGGCAACGATCTGGCTGTGATAACCTATACCCACAAATGGGCTTCCCTCAAAGTACTTTGGTGTGAGATCACAACCTCCAAAGCCCTCTCTTGGACACGAGTTCTCACAGAGTCCACATCGAGAGAATGACTTCGGACAGAAACTGAAACACGCTCCACTGGATGCAAGTCCCCCGCATCCCTTTTCGAGCATTATTTCAACGTCTTTATACCTATCAAAGTCGCTCACTGTTTCGTAGCATGCACCACAATAGCAGCAGACAGGAAGACTCCTCTCATCGCTCAACATATAATCACTGTAGGAAGGGTATTTCCGTATATAAATCTTACCAACTACTTGAGCACCCAACGTCAAACAACTGCACCTAAAATCAGTGAAAAATAATAATTTGAGCGCAAAGGTATTCTGACCACAAATTTTATGTATAAAAATAAAGAATACGGTTGGTGGAGTGAGGTTGTGCGGCGGGCTCTCGGAGAGCATACCTTCGAGCGGTTCATCTCAATGAAAAAACACGAATGGGATGATTACCGAATACAGGTCACACCATACGAGATCGAGAAATTCCTACCAGTGATGTGGCCAGTTTTCTCCATGCTAGGTTTGGCCACAACAGCGAGTTGTTGATGGTGTATAAGTGATCTCATGCAGTACATGATCAACCGCTACGATGTCAGGTACCTGAGAGATGTGCACGTCTGTTCCGGGAATCCTCTCTGATCAACTGTACAATGCATGTCTTTTTGATGCACTGCAGCAGGGACGTGATGTGCGCGTCGTAACAAGGCTGCTGCAAAAGTATCACGGGAAATGAGCCGGTGTCGATTTGGCTGCTACCGCTTAATGTTAGTCGTAGTTCTGGCTATTCAGAGCGTTTCAATCCATTCCACGGTTTTCCTACCAGTATCAGTCGGATAATAAATCAGATAATTTCCTTCCTGCTTTGAGGATACCAGACCACTTCCCTTCAGGAGTGAGAGATGATATGACACCTTTGGATATGCATATCCGGTTAAGCAGCGAGAAGACAGACACATATCGGCTGCACACAAAATGCAAATAGCACCCTGACTCGCACCGGATCTGATAATGCATGTGCGATCGATGCGATATCTTTTAGCTTCTGATCATCTGGCAGCAAGCTGATGATCCCATCCAGTCCGCCTTTATCTTCCAGTTCACACCTGATCGAATCCTAACGTTTGCCATTCAACGAAGGTATGATTCACGAATGTTCACAAAGATTCTCTATCCAACAGACTTCTCTGATTGTTCAAAGAAGGCTCTGGAGTATGTTAAAAAACTGAAAGAAGCCGGGACCAGGGAGGTGATCGTGTTTCATGTAATCGATGAACGAGATATCAGGACGGTATCCGGCAGCATAGTATGGCTCGAAGAGACGGCTGAGGAGCAACTGAGTGCGATCAAGGAGGAACTTGTTGATGCGGGCATGAAAACGAGTGTCAGACTCGTAAGAGGCATACCGTTCAAAGAGATACTCAGGATCGATGAAACGGAGGAGGATATCTCTCTGATCGTGATCGGATCACACGGGAAGAGCAACGTCAAGGAGATGCTTCTTGGCTCTGTCTCTGAGAA
>NJEL02000041.1 GCA_002254825.2 Methanosarcinales archaeon ex4572_44
GTCTTCACAATGGAAGACGTAGAGAACTGGAAGAAAAAGATGGAAAAAGTGACAAGTGAAAAGAAGTAAAAAAGATAGTAGGAAAACAAAGGGAGAAAGGGGATAAATTCTCGCCAAACCCCGCCTTGCCAAATTTCGGCGGAACACCTCTCTACTGCGTAGAGCGAGTGTTGTTATAGAATAACAACCCAAATAGAAAGGCACACTCCCCTACAGAACAACCGGATATTCAAAAAAATATAACCCACGGGCGTATTCTTCTGATTCGCGCACGTTTCCCATTTAATCGATAATTATAGAGGCGTTAATGATATTGATCAACATTCATTTTCTTCACATTTTTGAAATTTTATAAAGCGTGTCAATAATCTGCTCTTCATGCTGTTTATCCACTCCACGTTTAAGAATCTCCAGCAGTTTCTCAATTTTCTCTCAATTACGTCAGTTGATTTGGCGTTTTCCAATGCATTTTCTATTAATACCTTTAGATATGTCTCTTCTTGTTTATTTTTAATAGATTTTTTTATTTTTCTTTTCAAATTCCATTCGAAAATTATTCCTTTAATTTTCTGAAACCATCTTAACGCTCCATAAACTCTGGAATATCTATTGGCAAATTCGATCAAAATAACTACGAAAACTGCCCACAAGAAATCACCCAAATGATCAGGAGAAAACCGTAATAGCAGAATAGCTATACTAATAACAAGAAACGCGAACGGTCTTTTATGCAAACTATCTACTCCTGTAGCGCCAACACTTCATAAATTTCTTCTTTTAATTTGCTTGGCAGGTAGGCGCCTTTCGGTAAAGCTTTTTTAACACCCATATCGAGCATTTCGTTTATCATCTTTTGGTCACGCACTACTGAGAGAACTATGATTGGTGTTTTGATGTTCATGTCTTTAAGTTTCTTGAGTAATTCCATTCCAACAAAAGGAATGTCTCTTGAATTTCCTTTTACACCTGTTGGTATGATTATATCGAAAAGAATTAAATCAAATTTGTTTTCTTTGATCTTTTCGAGCGCTTCTATTTCATCCGTTGCGACGATTATTTCATGCCCATCTCTTTCAAGTGGTCTGACGAGTCCCATCAGCATGTCGGCGTCATCTTCTATCCATAATATCCTTCTTGCTTCCATCTTTACTTCTCCTTTGGTTGTTCGAACGGTATTTTGCCGTGGTGTTGTTCCTCAACAACTCTTTTAACTGTGCTCAATCCATCTCAACACGATAAAAATTTTTATAGCTACTGCAAGTGACTGCAATATACCTTTCCCTCTCTTCTGTGCTTGTGTAAGAGTATTTTACTGCATTGTGGATTAAATTAAAAAAAACTTGTTTTATATGAGGTTCTAACGCTTCGATGTACGGAGGGAGAACATTTTTTTCTACAGGATCCTTTATTATAACTTTTTTCCTTTTTGCCTGTTTTCGAAACAACTTAACCGTATCACTAATAATGCGATAAATGTTCACATTGCTGAACTCTTGTCTATATTTATCACGCTCTTCAAGAACATTTCCCCTTATGTTTTCTGCAATAAAAGACAGTTTTGTAACTTCTTGTAGTACATCCTCTGCAATGTCTTTGAATTCGGATTTATCCGGAGCTTCATTGAACAGATTTTCTGCATCGGCAACTATGGATTGAATAGGCAAAAGAAACTCGTGCGCTAAAGAAACAGCTTCGTGTTTAAAGTCAACCGCACGTTGATGTTCAATTTCTGCACGTTGATGTTCCATAATTATATATCTCTCAAGAGATGAAAATTTTTCAACTAAGCTGTTATCAAAAGTGTTTTCATCAACAACATCTACTTTTTCCAACAAATTCCTAAGTGTATCAGAGTCTTCCTCGCCTATATTGTATTCAGCAAGCATTCTCTCCAACGCTTTTTTAGACTCCCCCTCCCTGCCTTTCAAACGCCTGTGCCCAACCACAAATGTACCAATCGCTTTTCCATCAACTTCTACTGGTTGAGCGTAACACCAGAGACCAGCATGACATTGAAAAAATCCTTTAACTTTATGTTGTCTTCTAATTTCAGTTATTGTACACTTTTCACTACAATGAAAGTTAGGTTTTTTTGATTCAACAATTCGAAGAAGTTCTTGACAAAAGTTGGGCCAGTGTCTAGATTCATAAAGATGCTCCCCCTCATTGGCAGGATAATATACTACAGATAACTTAGTTGCGTCAGAATATAGCTCCCACAGTGCCTCTGTGAATGTCGGATCTAACTTTTGATCAGCACCAGGCACACACATCACCTCAAAAAATCATCCAGCTACTTTTGAAAGAATTATTATGATATTTCAGTCTTTCGATTTTGGGGCGCTCGCGGTCTCAAACCAGAGCATGAGGAGGGTAAATGATCAATAGCTCCTAACCAATGATTAATGTGATCTGTGCGGGAGGATTTATAAGCATCGCCCGACACCCCCTCATGAAAAACACTGCACTAATACTACACCGTGCAAAAACAAGCCATGACACCAGCGCCCCGTCAATAGTTCACGATTCCACTCCACACATTTCATGGGCATGTCAGACTTGTACGATACTGCCGAATGCCCCGTATCATTAGATATGTTAGGAAATAAGATACTTACTTTACAATATAGCGCCATATTTTAGATTCTTTTTCTGGAATTCTGTTATTTTGAGTTGTGAAGTGGTGCATCGTTCGCCTGTTATCTCCACTGGGTATGTGCCTGTGAGGCAGCCTGTGCAGAAGTCTTCTTCTGGTATGCCTATCGAGCTCACCAGTCCTTCGAGGCTGATATATCCGAGTGTATCTGCGTTTATCAGTCTTTCAACGTCGCGGACGGTTTTCTTAGCAGCTATGAGTTCGTTTCGTGTTGGCATGTCGATTCCAAGGTAACATGGTGCGATTATAGGTGGGCTTCCGATGCGTACGTGTACTTCTTTTGCCCCTGCTGCCCGTACCATGTCGACGATACGCCGCGAGGTTGTGCCTCGTACGATGCTGTCGTCTACGATGACCACTCGTTTTCCTGCAACGTTTGCTTTTATGGTGTTCAGCTTGAGACGTACGGCTGTCTCGCGCATATCCTGGCCTGGCAATATGAATGTACGCACACTGTATCTGTTCTTCATCAGTCCTTCGAGGTAGGGTATCTTTGAGCCTTTAGAGTATCCAAGAGCGAATGTGATGCCTGAGTCTGGCACAGGAAAGACGATGTCTGCATCTATTGGGTGTTCTTCGTACAGCCTCTCCCCAATTTTTATTCGGGATTGATATATAAGTTTGCTGTCGAGGATGCTATCCGCTCGTGAAAAATAGATGTGTTCGAAGAGGCAGTGTGCACTATGCTTCAAGCGGTAGAGTTGCTCGGTTTCCATCTGGCCGTTTTGGAGTATTACGAGTTCTCCTGGTTTGACGTCTCGAAGGTACATACCTCCCAGAACATCTATGGCACTACTCTCGGACGCAACAATATATCCAGAGTCAAGTTTTCCGATGCAGAAGGGCTTTATGCCAAGAGGATCTCTAAATGCTACTACTTTATCATCTATGAGCATGACGATCGAGTACGAGCCTGAAAGCATCCGCACAACGTCTTTAACGGCACCCCTTATATCTTTTCTTGAGAATTCTTTTATAAACACCTGGGCTATAACCTCTGTATCCAAATCTGAAAGAAAGATACGTTTCTCTGCTTCGAGCCTATATCTCAACTCCTGTGAATTAACAAGGTTTCCGTTGTGTGCAAGCGACAGTGTTCCATCCCTGTAATTGATCACGAGTGGCTGGGCATTCTCAATACTCGACGCACCAGTCGTAGAGTACCTAACATGTCCTATGCCAGTGGAAGATGCAAGTTCGATGAGATCATCTTTACTGAATACTTGGGGCACCAACCCCATACCCTTCTTCGTACGAGTTCCTTTGCCATCGTGAACAGAGATGCCTGCCGATTCCTGGCCCCTGTGCTGCAGGGCAAAAAGTGAGTAGTATATCTGAACAGGAGCGTCCCTATGCCCCGCCCCAAGTGAGATGCCCACTATACCGCACTCGTCACGCAACGTAGCTCACCGATAACACATTTCCAAAGATCCCTTAACCCCGTTTTAATATATAAAATCTGACCTCTTATAGAAACGGTCAACCTATACAAGGTTATAGTTGAAACCATTTAATATCTGCACACTCAAACAGAAAGATGCCTCAAGAAACGTGGGGCAGGAGCGAAACAGTTATATAAAAAAATCCATTAAAACTTTAAAAAACCAAAAATAAGTTACAGTGCCACCTGGTGTCTCATGTGAGTGTTGTCTCTCAGATGTTTTCGTCTCGGTCTCGTTCTTCGGGTTTTAGCAGTCGGAATTCGATTGTTCCGCCTGGTGCGAGGTCTCGTACTTCTGCTCGATAGGAGATGGTTATGGGTGAGATGTTGAAGCTTGCACTGGTTACTTTGAGCAGGTCGTGGTTTATCTCAACTGTGAGTTTGTGGCGCCTGTAGCGCATCTGGAATTTGAGTCTGTGTAGTTGGTCTGGCAGGACTGGGTTGAAGTGGAGGTTGTTTGCGCGCATCTCGAGTCCAGTGTAGCACCCTTGTACGAGGTCGATTGTCCCTGCCATTGCGCCTGCGTGGATGCCTTCTGGTGTTGTTCCGCCTTGGATGTCGGCAAGGTCGCTCTCGAGAGATTTGTTGAATAGGTGCCATGATCGTCTTCGGTCCATGCGTGATAGGACCCATGAGTGCACCACTGTGCTGAGGGTTGAGCCGTGGGAGGTTCGTTCTAGGTAGTACTGGATGTTTTCAGGGATTTGTTCGGGGTTGAAGGGGTAGCCGAGGTGTTCGAAGAGCGTCAGGAGTTCGTCTGCTGAGAAGAGGTAGAACATCATCAGTACATCTGCTTGCTTGGATGCTTTGTAACGGTTGGTTGTGTCGCCTTCTACATCGAGGATGCGGTCCAGGCGCCGAATATCACCGTACTTTTCCAGGTATCCTTCCCAGTCAAACTCTGTTAAGTCTTCGTAACCCTCAAACTGGCTGATTATACCGTCTCTGTGGAACGGTACTCGTAACTTGCGGCTTATTTCATCCCATCTATCTATTTCACCGTTCTTTAATCCTATTCGTTCACATACCTGCCGGAATCGTTCTTCAGGAAACATTCTGAGCACTTCTATCGCCCGTATGAGTACCCAGGATACCAGCACATTCGTGTATGCATTATTGTTGAGCCCTTCACTATGGGCCTCTTTCGGGTAGGCTGTGTGGAACTCGTCAGGACCAACTATTCCAGAGATCTCGTAGCGATCAATCTCCTGGTTGTGTCGTGCGATGCTTGCGAAGAGGCGTGCAATCTCAAGCATCATCTCTGCTCCATAGTAGTACATGAATTCGTGGTCTTCTGTTGCCTGATAGTAGTGCCAAATGTTGTATGCGATCGCTGCATTGATGTGGCGCTGGCGATACGTGTTATCTGTGATCCAGCGCCCTGATCTCGGGTTCTGGTGCAGCCTCTGGGCTTCTTCTCTCCCATTGCTTCCGCTCTGCCAGGGGAACATTGCTCCCAGGTACCCAGCTTCTCTTGCTGCGCATCTGGCTTCTGGGAGGCGGCGGTAGCGGTAGAGGAGAAGCGAGCGTGTGAGCATGGGCGTGTGCAGATTGAGAAAGGGGAATGCGAATAGTTCATCCCAGAAGATGTGTCCACGGTACGCTTCTCCATGCCAGCCGCGTGCTGGAAACCCGACATCAAGGTCAATCGAGTGGCTGGAGATTGTCTGGAGCAGGTGGAAGATGTGGAGGCGCAGTTTCAGGTTTGCCAGAGGATCGTCCGCTTCAAGCTCGATATCAAAGTCCTCCCAGAGGTGTTTCCATGTTAGACGATGCTCTGCGAGAAGTTCGTCGAACCGGCCGAGACGCCTGATCTTGTTTTCTGCTTCCAGCATGGGTTCTGAGATTGCAGGGTCAATCGAGGTGTAGAGTGTTATGATCTTCTCGACAAGAATGCTCTCGCCCATCTCAAGATCGAGTGTGAACTCTTCTTCGACCCGCGTCTTCGAGGACGTGTTCCTGGCTTCTGGCGTAACATCCTCTCCGTTTCGGTAGATTCGGGTGCGTGCAGCGATTCCAACCACAATATGGGACTGGTTTGTCCTGCAACAAAGGAGTATCGCCTCTCTGATCTCTCTATTCTCCAGTATCTCAAGGTGGTGCTGGTTGAGACCACGGTATCGCTTAACTCCGCGGTTCTTCACACCGCCATCGATTGCTGAGCGAACTTGGAGCCTGCCAGACCAGTTAACTGCCCTGATCTCAAGGGAGAGTCCCGCTACATGCTGGTCTGCCATGCTCACAAATCGCTGCTCGAAGGTCTCGGTCACGCGACCACTCTGGTCGCTAAAGGAGAGTCTGCGGGTGAGAAGACCTGCTTCAAGGTCGAGCTTTTGGCGATACGATCTGATCTCAACCTCGTCGATCCGAAACCATCTATCATCATTGATCTTAAATGTCAGTGGAAGCCAGTTGGGGAAGTTGACAAGGTCTTCATTCTCAACTTCGCGCCCGCTAATCCATGTCTTCAATCGGTTATAACCGCCTGCAAGATACGTTCCAGGATAATGTATTCCATCATCACTGGCGTCAGGTGAGGCTGCACGTGTTACGAAGTATCCGTTGCCAAGGGCAGAGAGCACTTCACGGAGCCCTTCCTCATCGGGTCGGTACGAGTCGTGAACGAGGGACCATTCCATGTCAGCAGTACCTCCCGAGGGCTTCAAGAAACGCTCCAACATCGGCTTGATCCAACCTATAGTCTGCCAGAGTTTCATCCCTATCTCCAACAAGGATTGCACAACCTACGCCCTTAACCGCTCCAAAGGCATCCTCGTCTGTCAGATCATCCCCGATATAGATCGGGAAAAGATCCTTTCTCGTGTCGAGGTCGTCCATTATCATTGTAACCACTCTTCCTTTGTCCCAGTCAATATCTGGCTGCAGTTCAAAGACTTTTTTCGCGTATGAGAGGCGCAAACCACCTTCTTTTGCCATTTCAACCTCTCTTTTAACACATGGGATTATTTTTTCATCTGCTCTACGATAATGGACTGCGATTGCGTACTTTTTTCGTTCGACCAGAACACCCTCAATCGAAGAAAGTACTTCACGCAGTCTCTCTTCTGCACGATCAAGCAGAGGAAGCAGCTTGTTTGCTTCCTTCTTTTCCCACACAACCCCCTCTGGGGTGAGGAGGTGGAATCCGTGGCTTCCAGCGTAGTATACTCCTTTTATCCCAACCATCTTCTGAATGTCGCTCAGGTCTCGCCCGCTTATGATCGAGACCACACACCTGGCTGAAAGTGTCGTAACCCGCTTGCGCATCTCTTCTGAGAGCCGTGCATCCTCTGGTCGTTCAACGATCGGTGTAAGAGTTCCATCATAATCGAGAAATACAGAGAGATTCTTCCACGATGCATCTCTTATGATCTCTTCTACCCTCTGGAGGGCATAGGACAGGTTTTTCCTCAGTTTTACACTGGAGAAGTCGTTCACCACAAGATCTGCACCCGCCATCAGAAGTGCTTCCTCGCACCCATCCCGTGCTACAGCAATGACCATGCCAAAGCCCCCGCTATGCCCAGCCCTTACCCCGGAGATTGCATCCTCCACAATTATTGCGCGCGCAGGCTCAACACCAAGCTCCCCTGCCGCTTCAAGGAAGATGTCAGGGGCAGGTCTCCCCAGAAGACCCTTTTCTTCAACATCCCTACCATCAAGAATGACATCAAAGAAATCCGTAACCCCGGCAGCATCAAGTACCCGGGAAGCGTTCTTGCTGGCAGAGATGAGCGCAACCCCAACACCCATAGCTTTAAGCCTCGCTATAAACTCGATCGTATCTCCAAAAGGCTCAACGCCACGACCGAGCCGCTCCAAGAACAAAAGATTCTTACGGTTTCCAAGACCACAGACAGTCTCACACCCAGGATCATCATCTAGTTTGCCCTCCTCAAGCACTATGCCTCTTGATCTAAGAAAACTCCTAACCCCAGAGTAACGCTCCTTGCCATCCACATACCTCCTGTAATCAGTCATTGTGAACGGCTTGAAACCCACACCTTCAAACCCTTCAAGGAACTGGTCGAAAACCTCCTTCCAAACGGCTGCATGCAGACCAGCAGTATCTGTGACAACGCCATCCATGTCAAAGATTGCAGCATCAAACCCATCTACCATGATTGTCTCCATCAAAACCACCACCCTACGCCTCAATTTCCTACCCCAAGCAGCGTTACCACGATCACTATAGCTATCCCAAGCCCCACCATACGTACAATGTGAACCAGCATGCTCTGGCGTGCAAGCC
>NJEL02000042.1 GCA_002254825.2 Methanosarcinales archaeon ex4572_44
GCAGAGTTTCTTTATCAGCCAGCCCTCAAATTTTTTTACGTCTGCTGGATCGCACCTATGAGTACATTTATCTCTTCCAAAAACAGAACTCTACACCCAATGACACGCTCAAGTGGAGACACTGACGAGAGCCAGGAGCCAAAGCTCACAACAAATGCCAAAATAGTGCTCAAGGCACGCTACCTCCTACAGAACGAACGCGGGCAGATAAGATGCAATGAAAAAACTCTTATTCCTCCCAAATTCTCCAACACTGATGAACGCTAAAACCCCACTCGGACAACTCTCAGCCTGCTTCGTCCTCCCAATCCACGACTCACTCAACTCAATCTTCACAACACTGAAAGAGATGGCAATAATACAACAATCAGGTGGAGGCACCGGGTTCTCATTCTCACACCTCCGACCAGAAGGTGATGTGGTCCGCTCAACCCACGGCGTGGCATCAGGACCACTCTCATTCATCAGAGTCTTTGACGCCACAACCGACGTGATCAAACAAGGCGGGAAGCGACGCGGCGCCAACATGGCAGTTCTCAACGCAAGCCACCCAGACATCGAAGAGTTCATCAAAGCAAAAGCAAGCGGGGAATTCTCAAATTTCAACTTCTCAGTCGGAGTGAATGACGATTTCATGGAAGCAGTCAAATACGGCATAGATTATACGCTCGTTAACCCAAGAAATGGAGATATAACCAAAACCATCAAAGCAGAAAGCCTCTGGAACCTCATTGCCCAGAAGGCATGGGAATGTGGGGATCCTGGCATCATATTCCTCGATGAGATCAACCGCCACAATCCACTCCCAGCACTCGGTGCAATAGAAAGCACCAACCCCTGCGGAGAACAACCACTCCTCCCACACGAATCCTGCAACCTCGGCTCAATCAACCTCTCAAAAATCGTGAAAAAAGACGAGATAGACTGGGACTTACTAACAGAACTCGTACACACAGGCACAAGATTCCTCGACTTCACAATCGACGTCAACCGATTCCCATTCCAGAAAATCGCCCAGAACACCCGCGCCAACCGAAAGATCGGGCTCGGAGTGATGGGCTTCGCAGACCTACTCGCCCAACTCAGAATACCCTACGACAGCACAGAGGCACTCAAAACAGCAGAACAAGTGATGAAACACGTCTTGGAAGACGCAGAAGAAGAATCACGAGAACTTGCAGAGAAATACGGCGATTACCCAAACATCGACAAAAGCATACACAAAGGCAACAGAAGAAACGCAACACTCACAACCATAGCACCGACAGGCACCATAAGCATAATTGCAGGCTGCTCAAGCGGGATTGAACCGATCTTCGCAGTATCCTTCATCCGCAAGATACTGGGAGGCACAGAGTTAATAGAAGTGAACCCACACTTCAAGAAACTTGCAAGAGAGCTTGGATTCTACAGCAACAGACTGATGAAACAAATTGCCAGAACAGGAAGTATCACAGGAATCCCTGAAATACCAAGAAGCGTCCAGGAGTTGTTCAAAACCGCCCTAGAGATACCACCAGAGGCTCACGTGAAGATGCAGGCAGCCTTCCAGAGATACACAGACAACTCAGTCTCAAAAACGATCAACCTTCCCAAAAACGCAAGCGTGGAAAGCGTGAAAGAAGCATACACACTGGCACACAAACTCGGCTGTAAAGGCACAACCATCTTCCGCTACGGCTCAAAAGGCGACCAGGTACTACACCTCGATCACTCGCCTCTAACCATAGACTCTGAATACACCAACTGCCGCTCAACCAAATGCATATACTAAAACAATTTCTTAAAAACGGTACAGACTTGCGGTATATCCATGAACTACCTATGCATAAAAGTTCGAAGACGACAGGAATATATACACACGTGAGTAACAGGGATATAGGCAAGATTAAAAGTCCGTTGGATAATTTAGTTGAGAAATAAAATTTAGGATGCGTAAATGGTGAGGGGAAAGGAAATCAATAAGATAGTCAAATTGGGCTGATATGCGAAGTATTTCACATATAGATTCCATAAAGTACATCCTTTTCCAAAGAACAGGTTATTTAAAAAATAATTTGTTTTTTCGGTTTTTAAATTATGTAGGTTACCTTAAATATTTTTATAAATTGAGTATTAATCTCAAATCTTTTTTCTTTTCATCCAAAATTAAAAACGAATTCAGTGAAGATATGGCGAAGGAGTATTCTCTAATTAAAAATATCTTCCTAAGAACGTTGAATCAATCTTGGACATCGGATGTGGTGTTGCAGGGATAGATGTTTTGTTAAGTCAACATTATAATGGTAATGTTGAAATTTTTTTAATTGATAAAACAAAAGTTGACAAGAAATTGTATTATAATTTTGAGAAAAGAGGTTCTTTTTACAATTCATTACAGATTTCCAAATCTATACTAACCGCGAATGGGGTGAATAGGAATAAAATCCATTTACAAGAAGCAACTGAAAATAATGAAATAAGATTTAATCAAAATTTTGATATAGTTATATCGTTAATTTCTTGGGGATTTCATTATCTTGTTTCAACATATTTAGATAGGGTATATATAAAAATGAATAAAAATGGAATTCGTATTATAGATGTAAGAAAAAATACAAATAGCGAAAAAGACATAGAAAAAAATTTGGCAATCATCAAATTATTTTTGAAACTAAAAAATATATGAGAATTCTTGCAAGGAAAGATAATTAATGAAGAGGCTCCAGATTTACTCAAGCCACGCTGCACTTTCATTTAATTACGTTCGGGGCACTTAACAAGGGATATATGGTTCGGGGCTCGGCTTGCCCCTCACCCAAATTTTTCTTCCACTTCGCCTCGCACTTCGCATACCCGCCCTGCGTTATACGCCACGCTCTGCCTGTTGGTATGGAGAATGGCGTAATCCTTATAAATTTGGCAAACATTATAAACTCACTCGGTTTGAACCATAGATAATTAAGGCTGTGTTTTATGCAAAATATTAATAAAATACGTGCATTGTTTGCTAAGCCAAAAGGGGATGAAGATAAGATACTTGAGCTCCTAGAAAATTTCTTAGAACAATTGATGAAAAAAAGCATGGAACTTTCATTGGAACGAAAAAACAATTGATTATGAAGAATTGTTTCATCAAGCATATTTCCCAAAGTATATGAGTTCTGAAGATGATGTTATTGAAAGTGTTGTAAAATTGTATGATGGGGTGGGGTTATGGGGTCATCCACAAATACAGGTGAATGTTGTTCCTCCTCCAACGGCGATTTCTATTGCGGCAGCAGCACTTGCTGCAAGGTATAATGAAAATTCTATTTGGGATCGTTATGGGATGAGTGCGGCACAGTCAGAGGTGATAGCAATTGGGATGCTGGCTGATCTTATTGGATTTGACAAAAGAAAGGCAGGTGGGATTTTCACATTTGGGGGGACGGGATGTAATCTTTATGCTGCTCGTATTGGTATTGAGAAATCTGATCCCGATGCAAAACACACAGGTATACGAGATCGTATTCATTTTTTCTGTTCAGATGTTTCTCATTATAGTATCAAATCATCAGCAATATGGACTGGAGTGGGATTAAATAATATAAAAATTATTCCTTCAGACGATGATAATAGTATGGATGTTGCAGAACTTAAAACTGCGATGGATGAAACTGTAAGTAGTGGGGCGAGAATCGGAACCATCTTTGCCACGATGGGAACAACTGATGCCTTTGGTATCGACCCATTAAAAGAAATAGTAAAGCTTCGTGATAAAATTCAAAAGACTGTACAATATAAGATTAATGTTCATGCCGATGCAGTGATCGGGTGGCCATTTTTAACATTTAGAGGGGATAAAAGTGTTAGACACTTGTCTCCTCCCCTACAAAAAGAGGTATTGAGTACTGTCTCAAAAATAAGTGAATTACCATATGCAGATTCGGTAGGCATCGACTTTCATAAAACAGGGTGGTCTCCATACTTATGCAGTGCATTTGTTGTAAAAGACAAAAACGACCTTTTCATGCTCCAAAAATTAAAGAAAGAGATGCCCTATTTGTATCATAAAAGTGGTTATCAGCCAGGAACATTTACCCTCGAATCAAGCAGACCAAATTATGCTCAAAAGGCATACTATTGCAGATTATCTTCGTGAAAAAATAGTAGAAAACGATCACATTGCTTTATTAAATCGTCATAACCCTGCATTTGTTACAGATTTCCGCATATACCCCAAAACAAAGTATGCTGATGAAGGATTACTGTTTGAAAAAGAACTACATGATATAACAAGCGAGGAATTTACAGAACAGATTAATAGATACAATCAAAGAATTGCAGAACATATGAATATAGTAGGAACTTTTAGAGTTAGAAAACTGTATTTGGTAATACCAGAACCTTTGTTTGAGGAGATAAAGAACAGCGAGTTATTGAAGGTTGGAGACACTGATCTGAGAAGCGAGCTTGCAGACGCAGCCCTCGGTCAGGAGATGGTCACAGAGGCAGCTATGGACATCGTATTTACAGCAGAATACCAAAGAACGACTGTTAAGTACGGTGAGCGTGGTATCAGGTACGTCCACGCAGAGGCAGGATGTGCCACCCAGAATGTTTACCTCCAGGCAACCTCACTCGGGCTTGGAACCGTCGTCATCGGTGCATTCTACGACGATCAGGTGGAGGAGATCATGAACATCGAAGAGGAGCCGCTCTACATAATGCCGATTGGGGGAGGAGCATAGAATGGTCGAGACAATCGAACTCAAGACCACTCATCAACAGGAGCTCATCGACATTACCCAAGACGTTAAGGCGCTCGTTAAAGGAATTGATTCAGGGATATGCCTCGTTTACACAACCCACACAACAATAGGAGATTACGCACTAATTACTGCTTTTTATGTGGATTACAGACATCGTAAGAAGATAATACAATTGATTTTAAGTCGAGAAGGACGAATATCAACAAAAAACAACTTATCCCATATAGAGTTAGTAGATATATATATGATTCACCAGTGCCGCATTGCCAAAACTCTTTATGTGATATTATACTATTGGAAATGGGTGTTAGATATGGTATCGTTTGGAACAATGGTGGTAGTGGTATTGGTTGTGTTGATACTTACTCAGGCGATCAAGATTGTTAAGGAGTATGAGCGTGCTGTGATTTTCAGGATTGGGAGATTGCTTGGTGCGAAGGGCCCTGGGCTGTTCATCATAATTCCTATCATAGATAGTCTTGTGAAGATAGATTTGAGGGTTGTCACTATTGATGTGCCGAAGCAGACCATAATCACGAGGGATAACGTGAGTGTGGATGTTGATGCAGTGATTTATTATCGTGTGATCAAGCCTACTGATGTTGTTACGAAGGTGGAGAACTATGGTATGGCTACGATCATGCTTGCTCAGACGACGCTCAGGGATATTATCGGTCAGATCGAGCTGGATGATCTGCTCTCAAAGCGTGAGGAGTTGAATGTGAAGCTTCAGGAAGTTCTGGACGTTGCAACCGATCCGTGGGGTATAAAGATCACAGCGGTCACGATACGTGATGTAAGTCTGCCTGAGACGATGCTTCGTGCTATAGCTAAACAGGCTGAAGCTGAGCGAGAACGCAGATCGAGGGTTATACTTGCTGATGGAGAGTATCAGGCCAGTGCGAAGATGAGCGAGGCTGCTGAATTATATGATAAGGTGCCAAGTACCATGAAGCTTCGGGAGCTTCAAACCCTTGCTGAGATTGCACGGGAGAAGAATTTGATTGTGGTTACCACAGGGGTGGGTGGTGGCGAGGTTGGCACTGTTGCAGGTTTGACAAGGGCTTTTACAAAGGCTGAAGAAAAATGAAAATTTTATTTTATTTTCTATTTTTTTTATTTTTCATTCAGGTTGGAGGCGCACAGATTATAGTGGTTGAGCTTGAAGATTCCATAACCCCTGCAAGTGATGACATCATAGAAGCGGCGCTCAGGAGAGCAGAGATCGAGAGCGCTGAAGCACTGATAATAACCCTGAACACACCTGGTGGAGGATTTGATGAGACAAAGAAGATAATCGAGCATATTGAAGCCTCTCCAGTCCCCGTTGTTGGATATGTATACCCAAAGGCTGCCACAGCATGGTCAGCGGGCACACTTATACTCCTTGCAACCGACATAGCAGCCATGGCCCCAAACACAATAATTGGCTCTGCCCAACCAGTAGGAATGTCATCTGAAGGCATGCAACCGATTGAAGATAAGAAGATCATAAATGCGGTTGTTGCACTGGCTGAAGAACGAGCGAGGCAGCATGGAAGAAATGTAACTGTTGCAAGAGAGTTTATCACGAAAAATCTGAATTTAAATGCAGAACAAGCTAAAGATGCGAATATAATAGAGATTATATCGCCTGATATAGAGGATTTACTATTTCAGGTAGACGGAATTGAGACAAAAGGCAGAGTGCTGAACACTTCTGGTGCCAGTGCCACATATTACACTCCATCACCACGGCTGATACTTCTAAATATCTTCTCAAACCCTATTCTCGCATCCCTACTTTTACTCGTTGGCATTTACGCTCTTGTATTTGGACTTACAAGCCCGGGCTTTGGCGCCGAGATATTCGGAGTTATTTCCATAAGCCTTGGACTCATAGGATTGGGATTCTCAATAAATATCGCAGCCCTTTTCCTGATCGGACTCGGGGTGGCACTGGTACTATTTGAACTATACACCCCTACTTTTGGAATTATCGGCATAGCAGGAATCGCATGTATCGTTTTAGGAAGCATATTCCTCCTACCCATGGGTTACCCACGATTATATTCTCCAGAATTCCAGAAAACCATGATAATAAGCCTTTTTGCACCAGCCATTGTCTGTGGAGCATTCCTTGCTTTTGCAATTTATAAAATAATGAAAATAAGGAATAAAAAGCCAGAAATAGGAGAAATTATAGGTGATATGGCTGAAAGCGTGGATCCGATAACCCCTGACACAACAGGGTATATTAGATACCAGGGCGAGTACTGGAGTGCAAAATCACAGGAACAGATCGAGTCCAACACAAAAGTGGTTATAACAGGAAAAGAAGGAAGAGTGCTGATCGTCAAATCCTCAAAATAAATCTAATTAAATTTATAAAAAATTATTGATAAAAACAAGATTATTGAATAGAGGGTTGAAAGCGGCATCATGATCAACAGTCTGAAAAAGGGCTAATTATTTGTATGATTAATCATTAAATACTATTCAAAAGCGATATTTGGAGGTGAAGTTTATGTGCAGTGTTGGCGATCTGCCAGAGATTGACATGAAAGAAGCGCACAGATCTCTCAAACCGAAAGACTACGAATGTCTTGACTGTGGACGCAGGTTCAAAGGCATCGGAGAGAACGTCAAGTGCATCTCATGCCGCTCTGGCAACGTTAGGAGACTTAGATTGAACCCACATCAATACCACACGCAAGCACCCGCGGGTACTACATCGGGTGCAAGCTGACACTTGCAATCGAATACCCGCCTTTGAAGCCCTTAGCCGTTTTAATCCACCAGAGATCGCCCAGTGACGCTAAAACATATGAAGAAATGCTCCAATGAGCTCAAACGAAGACGATTACTCCAAAAAGAAGACACAATCATCCTTGATAAGGGATACTGCTCGTACAATAACTATTTCAATGGAATAGTAAAATTTAAGATAATTCCACTGATATTCCTGAAGAAAAAACTCAATATGAAGAAAATTCTTGGCAATATAACTTATCCTCTATCCATATTTGATAAAAAGAATGTAAACCGGGAAAAACATTCTTCAACAACCTCGTAAAGCGATTGAAGGAAGCACTCGGTGATTGGTAGAGTTATAAACCAATAAGGAGTATAATAGAAGATATATTCAAATTAGGTAAAAATGCGTTCTCTTTAAAGAAGATCCACCGTCACACACGGAAATATCTTGTAAAAATGGTATGTCTGAATGTATTTTTACTGAGGATGGTTGTACAACAAGGATACAGGTCAAAGAAAAAATTACAGAAGCTGGCCAAAATGGTGAATAGAGGGAAGGGGTTAAAAGATAGCTATTAACCTAAGTAATATTCTCATATTAATTCGAGCATAGATCTCCCATCGTTTACAGTCACCAAACCCTGACTTAAGTCTAACACCCACACACCCGCGTTTTCGTATTCATTTTCTCCTGGTTCTGTAGGTATCTTTCGCGAACCTCCCATGCTAGATCGATTAATGGAAGTGGGGCGGCGCCCAGAGACCAATACTTGTACCATTGACTTGGGGCGTGGAAATGCCTTCTGGCGGTTCTCTCTGCTCCATGTACATTAACCAAACGCACATTCCCCACAAGCCTTATGAGAATATTTTGGTAGATATTTTATAAAAATACGAACCCCCCAGAGCAGCACCGTCAGGATGAGCCCACCTCCCCGACCTAACAGTACCATGCACTCACGCCGCGTCCGCATGTTCCAGTATCGCGTTCGTGATCCGATCGACAAGATTGATCCCGCCGCCGTATCCGATGATCGCTCTTCGCTGGTAGCCCACGTGGTCAAAGACAGGAAATCCGACTCGTGCGAAAGCGACCCCCCCTCATCATCAGCGATGTATTTCGCTTGTGAGTTTCCCATCAGCAGATCGACGCCAACCGCTTTCACTGCCTCATGCAACTCGTAGAGGTCACATCTCGAGATGATCTTGATCTCATGCCCGGTCTGGCTTGCGACCGCCTGCACATCCGCAACAAACTCTTTGCTCTCGGTTCCGGTTGCAATGACCGCAGGCGTCATCCCGAGTTCATGCTGCATCGAGGTTGAGAAGCAGTACTTCCTGTGAAACTCGGGGTTGTCTGAAAGATTCTGCCGGCGACCTCCACCCCACGTGTAGTAGGCGCATCCGATCGGACCATGCACAAGATGTATCACATCCTTCACTGGTCCTCCGACAACACCCATACATCCCGCATAGGTACAGCCACGCTCGGTCAGGTCTCCTGGCGTCGTCTGAACATTGCATCTCGGAACGATGTCCTCGTCCGACTTTTTGATATATGTGTGCTTCTCTCGTTCAGGTATTGGTATGTCGCATTCAAGTAGTGTTAGTGGCATGATCTCCTCCTATTCATCCTTGGTAATGCTAAAGCGCATCATCGCCACGTTCTCCTGTACGGATACGGACTGAATCGTGTATAGGACAGACAAAGATTCTCCCGTCGCCGACCATCCCGGTCCGGTTGACACTTATTATCGTCTCAACTACTTCCGGGACAGATTCATCGTCCACCACAATGTTGAGCATCCTCTTTGGGATAAACCTGATCGCTGCCTTCTTAGAGTTGGGTTTGACGTTTCCAAGCGGGTTTATGTAGAGTCCTTTCTGCTTGCCTCGACCATAAGCGAGGGTTGCAGTGAGACTGGGATATCCAGCTTCTGCCAGAACGTCTTTGGTTGCCTGCATCTTATTCATTCTGATTATGGCGATCACTTCTCTCATAAGACACGTTCTCCGGTGCGGATGGTGTAAGCCTCGTCGATCGGATTTACGAATATCTTGCCGTCACCGAAACTCCCGGTCCGTGCGCTCTCCTCAATGATTCTTATGACCTCGTCGGTATCTTCATTACTCACCGCGATCATCAGCATCACCTTTGCCAGTTCATCGTAGACGGTCGGACCTATCTGTATGCCCTTCTGCTTGCCCCTGCCAAAGACATCAATTTTCGTGAATGCGAAAAATCCCCCGGCGTAAGACTATCCACAACTTCATCCACTTTTTCAGGTCGTATGATTGCTCTTATCATCTGCATAACATCACCTATTGCACAACTCCAAACTCAGTCATCATCCCTTCCAGTTCATCCATCGTGATCGGTTCAGGAACCACAAACATCTCGTTCTCGAGGATGTTTCTGGCGAGTTTGCGGTACTCTTCTGCCTGATTACACAGAGGATCGTACTCGATAACAGTCTTCTTCCTGATCTCTGCCTGCTGGACGGTGTTATCTCTTGGCACGAAGTGCACGAGATGGCTTCCGACTCGCTCTGAGAACGCCTCCATCAGTTCCAGTTCGTTCTCAACCTGGCGGCTGTTATACAGATGATGCCGCCGAGCCTGATCTCACCCTCCTCTGCGAATTTCACAATGCCCTTGCAGATGTTGTTTGGGGCATAAAGAGCCATCATCTCTCCGGACGCAACAATGTATATCTCCTTTGCGTAACCCTCACGCATCGGCATCGCAAAACCGCCGCAGACAACGTCACCAAGAACATCGTAAAAGACAAAGTCAAGGTCATCATCATAAGCTCCCAGTGCCTCAAGCAGTTTTATCGCGGTGATAACCCCTCTTCCTGCGCACCCGACACATGGCTCAGGTCCGCCCGCTTCAACGCATCGTATCCCGCTAAATCCTGTGCGCAGGATCTCATCGAGTTCCACGTTCTCGACACCCACCTCACGGAGTGTGTCAAGAACAGTGGGATGTCTCACTCCACCCATCAGCATTCGTGTTGAGTCTGCCTTTGGGTCACATCCAATCTGCATGATCTTGCTGCCCATATCGGCAAGAGTTGCAGTCAGATTCTGAGTGGTTGTGGACTTGCCAATTCCACCCTTTCCATATATTGCTATCTGTCTCATCATACATACCTCACGGTAATTTGTTCTGTTTTTAGTTCTGATTCGTGTCACATTGCTAATGACACGAATTTGACCACTACTATTCCGAAGAAAAGATTACGAGGCTATAGAGCCTCGCCATCCTTTTCTCCTGTTCGAATCCGTATTGTGTGCTCAATTGGTATCACAAAGATCTTGCCATCTCCGATATTGCCGCTTGCAGCTGTGTTTCGGATCAGTTCCACTACAGAATCTACATCTTTTTCTGGTACCACGACTTCGACCTTGGTTTTTGGGAGCAGGTCAACGCAGTATTCCCGTCCACGCCACTGCTGGACAAGTCCTTTCTGCTTCCCGCGTCCTCTGACATCGGTCACGGTCATGCTCACAAATCCAGCGTCAGCCAGAGCGTTTTTCACGTCTTCTAGCTTCATCGGTCGTATTATTGCCTCTATCTTCCTAATTTCGCTCATCTTTCTTCACCTCATTCGATTATGTACTCAGGGTACGCCCGTATTCCATGTTCTGTTATGTCAAGCCCCGCAACTTCATCAGCTTCTGAGACTCGAAGTCCAATGACAAGATCGATCAACTTGAAGACGACGAAGGCAGCTGCAAATGCCCAGATGATGCTTGCAATTGCTCCCACGACCTGAATTACAAGCTGGCTCACACCGCCGTAGAGCAAGCCTGGCGCACCTGCTGCGTACGCGGCACCTGCGAGGATTCCATCACCCATGCCGACCGAGAAGATTCCGACCGCGATTAGACCCCATGTGCCACAGTAGCCGTGCACTGCAATCGCACCGACCGGGTCATCGACCTTGAGGACTGATTCATTGAACATCACACCAGTGTAAACAATTATGCCTGCGATGAGACCGATCACAATTGCTGCCCAGTTCTCAACCGAGCCGCATGGGGCAGTGATTGCAACAAGTCCAGCAAGGATGCCGTTTGCAGTGAGTGATGGGTCTGGCTTTCCCGTCTTTATCCATGTGATGATCATCGCTGTTACGGCGCCTGCTGCTGCTGCAAGGAATGTGTTAACGACAACAAGATTCATGTAAGGATCGCTGCCATCGAGGGTTGAGCCGCAGTTGAATCCGAGCCATCCGAGCCACAGAAACAGTGCTCCAAGAAATGCAAGCGTGATGCTGTGACCTGGAATTGCGAGAGGCTTACCCTTCTTGAACTTGCCAAGCCTTGGTCCAAGGATGATCACGCCGGCAAGTGCTGCATAGCCACCGATCGAGTGGACAACGCCGCTTCCTGCAAAGTCATGGAAACTTGCACCGCACACCTTGACGATCGGACTGAGAGGTCCAGTCAGGAGTGCCAGATCGGCGCCAGACCAGACCCAGTGCCCGTAAACCGGGTAGATAATCGCAACGAGCAGCACGGTGAATGCTAGGTATGCTTTGAAGTTTGTTCGCTCTGCCATGGCGCCTGATACGATGGTTGCACCTGTTGCTGCAAAGACCATCTGGAAGAACCACGAGTTCCAGAGCGCATTGTCAGC
>NJEL02000043.1 GCA_002254825.2 Methanosarcinales archaeon ex4572_44
TGCTGGCATCACTGCTAATAGTAGCAGCAATATTCCTGCAATTGCAGCTGTTGTAATTACTTTTCTTTTCATTCGTCTTGTTCCTCCATTATGTTTATCTTACTTCCATACTTTTCTTTCTTTTCACCCAATTTATGCTGCTTGCCCCCGACATTGATATGTGCATCAATCGCTACACATCACTGCGTTGGGATTGGGCAGCATTCTTTGATCATTCATAAATAATTCCTTTCAGAACTATTTCTCCATTTCACCCTCTTTTTTATTTTTAATCCCGTATAGTGGATTGTATCCTATGTAGGTAATTGTTCTTTTAAATCTTTTGTGGTCAATTTGTTTTGTTGAGAGAGATTGGATTGTGGAAGGCATCGATTACATCGAGGCTGCTGGCGTACACAGTACGCAACATTGTCGAGAAAGAGTGTTTGGATTGTCGAAGTTTCTGTTTTGGATTTGACAACAACAGTCTTCAGATCACCTCCACAATTGATGGGTTTGGATCTCTGCATTTGGTATTGGATGAATATCAGCGCTGCAGATCTTTTAGCAGTGATCACGTGTTTTGTGGGTGTTTGTATCGCAAGTGTATTAAGCCAGTGCGAACAATCATTGTTCTCTCTATGATAGTGATTTTTTTGGAGTGATGTGAATTTGAAGATTGTTGGTATTTCTGGCAGTCCGAATGAGGATGGAAACAGTGCATGGATCGTTGGAACGTGTCTTGGTCTGGCTGAAGGGCGTGGTTTTGAGGTTGAGAGGGTTGACCCGGCAAGTCTCGATGTTGCGCCGTGTAGTGATTGTGGCACGTGTCGGGATGAAAAGGGGTGTTCGATTGCGGATGACATGGTAGGGGTTTATGATCTGCTTGAGGGTGCAGAGGGTTTCTTTGTTGTTAGCCCGGTCTACTTCGGTACTCTGACTGCGCAGTTGAAGGCTTTCTTTGATCGTACGCTCCCGTTGCGCAGAGCTGGTTTTGCACTCAAGAATAAGGTTGGTGGTGCTGCGGCGGTGGGCGGTTCACGTAATGGCGGTCAGGAGATAACCATCCAGACTATTCATGCTTGGATGCATATACATGGCATGATAGTGGTTGGTGATGACAGCCACTTCGGTGGTGCGCTCCAGCGAGCTGCAGCAGATGATGTTGTTGGGATGGAGACGGCAAGAGCCACTATAAACAAGATCTGCGACACCATCGAGTTGATCGGCAGGTGAAGGGTCGGGATAGAAAAAACATAGTAACAATCTGTGAGGCTACTTGCAGGGTGGCTGGTCTTTGTAGGCTGGGAATGGTATGAGTGAATTTGACGAGGCAGAGGTGCTCCTGCTTGCCCGAAAGTATGCACTATTCAATGCGTTGAAATATGCCAAGCCGCCTGTTGCAGGTCCTGTGATGGGGCGGTTGATGGGCTCACACCCAGAACTTCGCTCAGATCCAAAGAAAGTCGCAAAACTGGTAGCAAACGTGTTGGACGAGGTCTCGAAGACCGACTACGTGGGTTGGGAGAGTGAGCTTGCCACGATTGCGCCTGATCTCCTAGAAGAGCTTGGTGAGAAGAGAGAGCCTGAGAAAGGCTTGCCCGCTCTCGAAGGTGCAGGTAGTGTCACTATGCGCTTTGCACCCAACCCAAACGGTCCACCCACGCTCGGGAGTGCCCGTGGCATAATCGTCAACTCAGAGTATGCCAGGCAGTACCATGGTAGGTTCATACTCAGGTTCGATGACACTGATCCCAAGACCAAGCCCCCACTGCTTGACGCCTACACGTGGTACCTCGAAGACTGCAGATGGCTTGGTGCAGAGCCCGATGAGGTGATCCTTGCCTCAGATCGCATCCAGATTTATTACGATCATGCACTGGAGTTGATCGAAAAAGGCGGTGGTTATGTCTGCTTCTGCTCCCAGAGAGAGTTCAAAGAGTACAAAGATAGGGGAAAGCCATGCCCGCACAGAAGGGATTGGGTTGCTTTCCGAGTCTTGGACACACCACATCCGCGACCAGAGATAGGTGACCGCTACAGGGTCTGGCCACTCCTCGACTTCGAATCAGCAGTTGAAGACCACCTGCTTGGAATCACACACATAATCCGTGGAAAAGACTTAATCGACAGCGAACACCGCCAACAATATATTTACAGGTACTTCAACTGGGAATACCCCCTAACCCTCCACTGGGGCAGGGTGAAAATACATGAATTCGGAAAAATGAGCACAAGCGAGATTGGCGCGGCAATCAAAACAGGCAGATACACAGGCTGGGATGATCCCCGCCTCCCAACCATACGATCACTCCGCAGACGAGGTATCCAGTCCCAAGCATTGCGCAAATTATTCACCGAACTCGGTGTAAACGAGACAGACATTGGGCTGAGCATGGAAAACATCTACGGAGAGAACCGAAAAATGATCGACGAAAACGCAAGGCGATACTTCTTCACACCCGAACCTGTGCGAGTCATAATCAAAGACGCACCACCCACAATGGCAAAACCACTCCTCCACCCACCAGACCCAAGACGCGGACACCGAAAGATACCAGTGAAAAACGAAGTCCTGATCAGCCGCGAAGATGCAAAAAAACTAAAAAACAACGAATTAATAAGATTAAAAGACCTATACAACATCAAAATAACCAAAATAAACAAAACAATCGAAGCAGAATATGAAAAAGGCGAAATAAATATTATCAGAGAAAAAAATGGGCGTATCATCCACTGGGCACCACCAGACGGAATCAAAGTCGAAGTGCTCACACCAAAAGGAAAAGAAAGCGGAATAGGAGAACACGAAATAGTAGAATCCATCGAACAAGTGGTGCAATTCGAACGATACGGATTTGTACGCATCGACTCAATCAAAAACGGAATAATTACAGCATACCTTGCACACAAATAAAAAAATCAGAGTCCTGATACAACACCCGAGCCGGGTTGACGCCGTCTAAAAATCGAAACTATAGCGAATTGACTAAGGACTCTTCGGTGGGGGATGCAGGAATAATCGGGAGGATTCGCTGTTGTCCCGGGCTGTTTCAGATAGAACAAGTCGGGGTTGATGGTGGAGACGATGATCCAGGTGCAGAGAGCTAAGAGAAGTCCGTAAAGGGCGCTCCAAATCGTATCTTTCGCGTCCGCCAGAGCGGCGGCATTCCCGGCGGCGGTCAGATAACGGAAGCCGCCGAAGACCCAAATCAGCATCGCCGCGGTTTGACTTGAGTCGTGCTCCTCGTGATTCCAATTCGATTTGTCAGGATTTGGATGGAGCGCTTTGGGTCACATAGGCATAGCAAAGGTCGTCAATACTTTCATGTCCACTCCACAATAGAAATTTTAACGATTGAAGAAGCCGTTAGAATAGGGCAGAGGTGTATTTAGTATGTCGAACTGTTTGAGATCTTTTGTGAAATCTTTTGATTTACAAATCTTCAACATTTCCATGGACCCATCGATCCCGGATACTTCCAGTCCTACTTTGGCAAAAGGTAGAGAGCCCAGCCCTGTGCCTATCCCAAGATCAAGCAGACGGTCATGAGGACTCACATATTCAAAGCTTAAACCGAACAACACTTCAGGTCCAAACCACTTATATTCTCGAGCTTGTTGATCATACTCAGCAGCCTGTTCATTATGTACATGAATACTGTTGCTCTTTTTCATCATCCTACCTCTTTTTTATGGCAAGCATAACCGCGCCATGCGGGTGAACACATAGAAACAGTAGTATGTTGTTTTATTAAAACTTGCGCCTCGTTGGAGGGATAACTAAACAGAACAACTTTTACGAGTACGGATACCTAAAACAACTGTTGGGCTGCCCCGGACTTGAAGTCCGGCGGTGGCACGGCCGAGTCTAAGCGTCATATCAAAGATCTGCCTTTCTACCACATAGAAAGCAGAAGGGCATGTTGCACCCCACCTTTGGCGAAGGTAGGAACATAAAAACACGAAATTTCCGATGTAGTTTGATAGTCTCGATTTCACAGCCCCTGAGAATGGCAAAGGCTTATCTATCATGACCGTGTGGATGGTGTTTATGTCCCTTAGATAGGGGCGCTTCGCGGTTTCTCGCGGGGCTAAACCTCACATGGAGGTAATAAGGTTTGGCTGATAATTTTGATGAAGAAGTGGATGAAGAGATTCAGCATATTGTTCGTGTAGCTGGTACTGATCTTGAGGGCAAGACGCAGGTCTTGTATTCGCTCACTGGTTTAAAGGGCGTGAATCGCCGTACTGCCCGGATTCTTGTTCATAGTGCAGGGGTGGACCCCAAGAAGAAGATGGGTTACTTATCCGAGGATGAGATTGAAAGGCTCAAGGATGCTGTTACAAGGATCGAGTCTGTCCTTCCAGAGTGGATGTTGAACAGAAGGAAGGATGTGTTGACAGGTGAGAATAGGCATATCTATGGCAGTGATCTTCCACTTGTGTTGAGAGAAGATCTCAATATGATGAAAAAGACCCGTTCTTATACTGGTATTCGGCATGAACACGGACTTAAGGTGCGTGGTCAGCGAACAAAATCGACCGGCAGGCGTGGATCTGTCGTTGGTGTGCGCCTCAAGAGGTGATCATAGGTGGGATATCCTGGCAAGAATCGTAAGAGCTATGAGACGCCAAAACATCCATGGGAAGCTTCACGGATGGCAGGCGAGGTCGATCTTATGAAGACCTACGGGCTTCGAAATAAGAGAGAGGTCTGGAAGGCACATAGTATGCTTAAGAAGTACAGGCAGACTGCTATGAGGCTCCTCGCTGAGACTGCAAAGGGTGAAATCAGTGATCATGTCAAGGGAGAAGCAGACAGCATGCTTAAACGACTGAAGAAGTATGTTATGCTCAAAGAGGATGGAACACTCGATGATGTTATGGCACTGGAAATGACTACTATACTGGATCGAAGGTTGCAGAGCCAGGTGCATAAGCAAGGATTTGCGCGCACCAAGAAGCAGGCACGCCAGTTCATAGTTCACGGACATATCGCGGTTGGCGGTCGCAAGATAGACGTGCCCGGGTATATGCTGACGAAAGAGGAAGAGATACAGATAGATTACTACACACAATCACCCATCAATAAGGAGAATCATCTTGAACGGCCTGAGAGAGTGCTGCAAGCACTGACCATGACACCCTCAGAGGAGGAGGTGTGATAATTTGGCAGATGGAAAATGGGGCATAGCACACGTATATGCATCTTTCAACAACACCCTGATAACGGTAACAGATATTACAGGCGCCGAGACTATAGCAAAGATATCTGGCGGCATGGTAACAAAAGCTGCACGTGACGAGAGCTCACCATACACGGCAATGCAGATGGCTACACAACTTGCAGATAAGCTCAAAGACAAAGGGATAACAGGTGTTCATGTGAAGGTGCGAGCACCTGGTGGAAACAAACAGAGGAGTCCAGGGCCTGGTGCCCAAGCTGCCATCAGAGCCTTTGCAAGAGCAGGACTCCAGATCGGGCGCATTGAAGACGTCACACCAACACCACATGACGGGACGCGTTCACGACGCGGCAGACGTGTTTGAAAAGAATGGTGCAGGCACGATGATAGAAGTAGAGATCGTAGAACTTAATGACGAAAAAGCAAAACTGATACTGAAAAGTACAAACAATGCGTTTGTGAATAGCCTGCGTAGGATAATGCTATCAGAAGTTCCGACGATAGCAATAGACGAAGTGAATATCTATGACAACACGTCAGTACTATTTGACGAACAGATCGCACTGCGACTGGCACTCATACCGCTCAAAACAGATATGGAAAGCTACAACCTCCCAGACGAATGCTCTTGCAACCGAGAGGGCTGCACCCTATGTCAGGTCTCACTCACACTGAGCGCTGAAGGGCCAAAGATCGTCTACTCGGAAGACCTCATATCAACAGATCCAAAAATACTTCCAGCAGACCCAAAAATTCCAATAATAGAGTTGAAAGACGGGCAAAAACTCTTCCTGGAAGCAATAGCAAGACCCGGACTTGGAAAAAACCATGCAAAATGGCAAGCAGGCGTAGCATGCGGATACAAGAACATGCCAATGATAGCTATAACCGGATGCGACCAGTGCAACGCCTGCATAACCGAATGCTCTCAGAAGATCTTAAAACCACAAGGAAACACTATAGTCGTAATAGATCCATTCAAATGCACACTATGCAGACTATGCGAGGATGCATGCGATGTGAACGCAATAAAAGTTGAAGAAGACGAGAAAACAGCAATATTCAACTTTGAAACAGACGGTTCCTACACAGCACAAGAACTGTTGCTGCAGGCAACAAATATACTTCAGAGAAAAGCAAACGCACTCAAGGACACACTCCAAACGCTACAATAAAAACGAAAAAGATAAGACCACACTGTGCGAGGGTTGCCCAGCCAGGTCAAAGGCGCAAGGTTGAGGGCCTTGTCACGTAGGTGTTCGTGGGTTCGAATCCCATCCCTCGCATTTTGCTTTGTCCAAGCATTTTTATTTTAAGCTGGTGGTAGGAGTCTTCTATATTTTGAAGGGTGTGAGTGTTATGCATAGCGCTGCGAGGATGAAGGTTGTTATTCCGAGTAGTTTGCGGAGTGTGCTTATTGGTTGTGTGTCGTTCAGTGGTGGGGGGTGTCCTGCTGCTGCGAATAGTGAGATGAATAGTCCCCAGAATAGCCAGATTGTGCCTGTTTGGTTGAGAATGTAATTTACTCCGAATCCAAGTGTTATGAGGGCTATTGGTGTGAGTGCTGAGATATAGTTTGCTTTTTTTCCGAGCATTGCGCGCAGCACGTGTCCTCCGTCAAGTTGTCCTGCTGGTATGAGGTTGAGGGCTGTTACGAGCATGCCAACCCATCCTGCGAAGGCGACTGGGTGGAGTGTCTCTCCTGTGTATCCGATACTGTTTGCTATCAATTTGAATAGTGGTGGGAGCTCCAGTTCAAGTGCTCTTCCCTGAACGTGTGGGATTTCTACTGGCGAGAGTGTGAGTCCGATGGCTGCAACGATCATTGATACCAGCAGACCTACGAGTGGTCCTGATATGCCGACGTCGAAGAGTGCTTTTCTGCTGTGTATCGGTCCACGGTGTTTGATCACTGCGCCCATGGTTCCGATTGGTGGTAGAGGGATAGGTATGAAGTATGGCAGGCTCGTTCTCATGCCGTGCCTTTTTGCTGCGATGTAATGTGCCATTTCATGGGATCCGAGGACGGTCATTATTGCGATGGTGAATGGAAGTCCTCTGTAGATAAGGTGTGGGTCGCTTAGAGGGTTCACTCCGAACATGATAGCGCCCATAACCATCGTTGTGAAGACGGTGGCTATTCCAAGCAGGATGTTCAGTGAGATGTTTTCACCCTTTTCTTCGCTCGCACCTCGTCTGACGACGATTGTGTGCTCACCAAGGTCGTGTTTCAGTTCTGCCCGAATACCATGTGATGTGAAAAGGTTGTGGAGGCTGGTTCGGATTAGCTCTTCGTCTCTTCTCGGTATGCCATAGAGAGTGAAAGTGTCTATGCCCTTTGTATACTCGTATACTTTAAAGTACGGTTCGAGAAAGTTTAAGGTTCTTGTGAGATCTTGGTCTTCGCTCACTCTCTGACCATTCATAGTATATTTTATAAAGGTGTATACTTTTAACTCTTTTCCAACTCTTCAAAAATCGTGTTGACTATCCAATCGATGTCACCAATCTCAGATGCTAAGAACTCACTGAAACTGTTTTATACTAAGCCTTCCACTACAAACGCCAGAGGTACACTTTATGATCCAAGATGGCGATTTTATCAGGCTTACATACACTGGAAGAATCGGTGATGAGAACGGTAACGTCTTCGACACGACTGACGAAGAGGTAGCAAAAGAAAATGACATATTTCACGAAAACTACACCTATGGTGGAGAAAAGATCATCATCGGAGCGGGCCACGCACTAAAAGGGCTTGAAGAAGAAGTGATCGGGAAAGAGGTTGGACACAGTGGTACAGTCATTCTACCACCCGAGAAGGGGTTCGGTGAATACGATCCAAGCCTCATGAAAAGCTACGGGGCAAGCAAGTTCAACCAAAAACCAGAGGTTGGAATACGAGTCTTTGTGGACGGACAGTACGGAACCGTGCGAAGAATGATAGGCCGACGAGTACAGGTGGACTTCAACCACCCCCTTGCTGGTAAAACACTTCACTACACCTACGTGGTAGAAGAAAAAATCGAAGATGAGCTTGAAAAGGTACGAGGACTAACACAACTCTACACCAAAGAAGTACTTGAGATACACATAGACATGGAAGAAGCCACCATCAGTATACCAATCCAGACAGCTCACGCGTCCACGTGGATAATGTCAAAAAAGAACCTTGCAGAAGATATTATCAAACATACAAAGATAAAAGAAGTGATCTTCACAGAGAAGTATAACGAGGAAAGCATCGCGCAGTTCGAAGCATCTAAGACATTGCCGAGGTAGCCAAGCGGCCCACGGCGCCGGTCTTGAAAACCGGTGGGGCTTAGCCCCGCGGGAGTTCAAATCTCCCCCTCGGCGCCACAACTCCACCTGAAAACATGGTTAGGTAGAAGCTGATCAAAATATTTAATTATTTAATAAGATTGTATGAGTCGTTGAAAGCAGGGATTATATTTTCTGGTGGATTGTTTGATGCGAATTGCGATACTTGGTGGTACAGGAAATATTGGTAGGGGGCTGGCTCTCAGATGGGGTCTTAGGCATGAGATACTGATAGGTTCACGGGTGGGTTCGAAAGCTGAGCGTGCTGCTGGGGAATGTGCAGAGACTCTTTCTGCGGTAACGTCCATTGCGTGCCAGATTAAAGGAACGACGAATACAGAGGCTGCGGCAGCGGCAGAGCTCGTGGTGATTGCTGTTCCGTACAGGGCTATGAGAGAGTTGGTGGATGCGATCCGACCTGTGCTTGATGATCAGATAGTGATATCTCTTGTGGTTCCGATGGAAAAGAGTGATTCTTATCTGAAGTACACACCGCCGTCTGATGGGAGTGCAGCGATGGAGTTAAAGAGGTTGCTGCCTGATACGGTCAGGGTTATTGCTGCATTTCATAACCTGCCCGGTGAGAAGCTGCGCCAGCTCAATATGCGGCTTGAGTGTGATGTGGTGATCTGTGGAGATGTTGAGGGGATGAGTGTGGTGAGTGCGTTGGTTGAGGAGATCGATGGCTTGCGGGTTCTTGATGGCGGCGGGCTTGAGGACGCTGCAATGGTAGAATCGCTCACACCATTTTTGATAAATATTGCCCGACGTAACAAGCTTCATGGACTTGGGATCAGATTTGTATGATACAACTGTATGAAAAACTTTTTTCAGAACTTGGTGATCAGAACTGGTGGCCCGCCGAAACGCCATTTGAGGTGTCAGTTGGCGCAATACTAACACAGCAGACCAGATGGGAGAGCGTTGAACGCGCCATAACAAACCTGAGAAAAACAGGACTATTACAACCCGAATCACTCGCCATGGCGAAGAGAGAAATAGTCGAAGAGCAGATACGATGTACAGGATTCTACCGCCAGAAAACAGAACGAGTGCAGGAAATAGCCAGATACTTCTCAAAAAACAGTAATAACATCTCAAAGAAACCGACAGAAACACTGCGAAAAGAATTATTGGAGATAAAAGGCGTGGGGGACGAAACAGCAGACAGTATTCTCCTGTACGCAGCAGAGAGACCGAAATTCGTAATCGACGCATACACAAGGCGAATAAGCGAGTGCATAGGCATCAGAGGGAACTACAAAGAACTACAGCAGCACTTCGAGGAGAGCATTCCACGAGACGTAGAACTTTACAAAAACTTCCACGCACTGATAGTGAGATACGCCAAAGAATACTGCAACAAGAAAAGATGCGATGAATGCCTGATCCAAAACTCGATGAACGGTACGAACGATCATCCCCCAGAAACTATCTTCAAAACCACGATCTCATCCTCAGATGAAACAGAGTCATCAAACGACTGAGGAACACCGCCCTGAAGCACCACCACCGTCTCAGGATTGACGCCAAGACGCCCTATAATATCCTCATATGTAGTGGACT
Organism: Methanosarcinales archaeon ex4572_44; assembly: GCA_002254825.2. Taxonomy (GTDB): domain Archaea; phylum Halobacteriota; class Methanosarcinia; order Methanosarcinales; family EX4572-44; genus EX4572-44. The sequence continues at coordinate 10,056 of NJEL02000043.1, forward strand.
CCTCCACCACAAAAGACTCTCTGCGGACACCACCATCAGCGTGCAGAGCAACAATTATCTTAAGTATCATTAAGCGACACTAATCTTCTTCCAAAAACTCCTCAAGTTCACCCTCATCATGCGCAAAATCTTCAAGATTATCCTCGATCAGCTTATCCTCAAATTCCCTCTGCTTCTTCACGCCCTTCCGCTCAACAACTCTACGCTTAAAACCTGACATAACTTTTATCTCCCAAATAATTAATACCAACCTTATTCACGCCCTTCCGCTCAACAACTCTACGCTTAAAACCTGACATAACTTTTATCTCCCAAATAATTAATACCAACCTTACTACTGATAAACCTTCCCACCACCCACACAAAACCCTTTGCCCACACAGCCATTCGATTCATATGTCCAATGTGATAGTCTCCCGAAATAAAGGCTAAATATAAA
>NJEL02000044.1 GCA_002254825.2 Methanosarcinales archaeon ex4572_44
ACCTCCTCGCCGTCCTTCAACAACACAAAGAGCACAATTGCAGACTCTGCATCGACATCAACAGCTTTTAACACATACCCTTCTTTGAGTGTGAGCGTGCTTCCGATTGTGATCGTGTGCTTCTCAGAACTCTCACCACCCTCATCTATCAATACTTCGGGGAGGTAGCCATGAGAGAGCAGATCCTCATCAAGATCCTCACCAGTTATATCGGTATTGTTGTAGGCTGCAAAGTACTCCCCACCCATGAAACCAACAAGATCATACCTGCCCCAGTTAGCGTAGTCAAACTCGATATTGACCGGGACAGTCGTATACACCAGATCCCCTTCTTGGATACTGCGGCTGCCCACATCCACATCGGTGGCATTCAGGGTCTCGCTCCCAAAACCAGTATCGAAATCATAGTACAAGCCCTCAAAGTTGAGTGGGGTCCACTCAAAACTCGGCTCACCGCGTGAGACAGTGCCTCGCAGCTTTGAAAGCCCTTCAACGAACGGTGCAAAACGGAGAGTATCAGAATCATCTGCCACCTTGAACTTGATATCGCCCATGATATCAACGATACTATCTTCATCAAGGTCGAACGAATCCTCGTTCTCCATCGTGATCCCACCACTCTTACTCTTAACCTCCATTATCCCGTACTGATCCCCACTATCGATTTCTATGGGGTTCTCTGAGATCTGGAAGACGCCGCGGATGAAGGCTGCATCGGTCTCTCTCCCATGGAAGACGCTCTCAACGTGAACGATTATGATCGGAACATCCTTCTCAGCCTTCAACGCATATCCCTCTTCAAGCGGAAGCGTTGTTCCAATTGTAACCCTATGCTTCTCAGAACTCTCACCACCCTCATCTATCAATATCTTAGAGAGATAACCATGAGAGAGCAGATCCTCAGGATCCACATCATCTATCTCTGTATCATCAATGTATGCTGCAAAGTACTTCTCAGCCATGAAACCAGTAAGATTGTACTTGCCCCAGGAATCATAGTCAAAGTAGACACTGACAGGGACAGACTTATAATCCAGTTCACCCTCATCAATAAATCTATCAGTCTTGGAGTCAAGATGAATCGTCATAGTCTCACTGCTCACATCCTCCTCCAGATCATAAAAGAAACCAGAGAAACTCTGAGGGGTCCACGTATACGTAGTACTCATGTCATAATTAGCATCCCAAATACGATAACCAGTAGAGTAGAACTTGGGGTGGACGGTTAGTATCCAGCTTGCATTATCTGCTGAGCCATTGTCATTGCTTGCTGTGGCGTTGATAATATAAGTTCCAGCGCTTTTACTGAGAGTTATATTTTCCTTGTCGTGTGAACCACTTACTTTGGTACCATTCACATACCATTGTATCGTGACAATCTGGTCAACAGATATATTAAACTCGAGTTCATCCCCTTCAGAAGTCTCTGGCATTTCATCAGGATCAGGTTTATTAATCGTTATTATTGGACGCTGTGGTACACCAGCAGCAAACGTTGAGAGACTTGAAACATCGCCAGAGACTTTCTTATTTGTTGTGTCGACACTGATGTTGGCAGCTTCATTCCAGCTGCCAGCCGAATAATGATACAGCTTCACAAGAGATTCATCGATATCACCAGCATTGTAAGGAATGCTGATATTAACGCTGGAAAAATCTGCTGTCGTCTCAATGTAATAATAATAATCGCTCACCTTAGCAAAATAGTGGTTTGCTGGGTTTGTGATGCTTCCAACAACAGTAGTGTTCCCAGCGACTGTGACATCTGTGAAATTAACAGCGACATTACCAAAGGTTAAGTTAACATCGCCTGTCGGAGTGTTCGGCAGGGTGGTGTTTTTACCTCTGCCAGCAACGCTGAGATTTGTGACTGATGCTGGCGGGGTGGAATCTGTTACAGTCCACGTCCATTCAGCAATATCAGAACCGTTTTCATTTGAACCACTGGCACGCACAGTATATTCTCCAACACCAGCTGTGCTGTTGGTGTAATTCGCCCACGTTTCGGCTGGAACAAGAGTTTCGTTATGCACCTCTATATCGTTAATCTCCCACGTTACATCCACTTCCTGGTCGAACTTCACACCAAACTTCTGCTCTGTGCCGTTAGGGGTTGAAGGATTGTCTGAAGGGAAGTATTCTATGACAGAGGGCGCCACGACCGCTTCTGTGACGGTGAAGGTACCTCCTTCAAGGGGTGATGCTGTATCATTCGCGTCTGCTGCTGTGAAGTTGTAGCTATAGGTTCCACTTGTAAAGCTAAGACCTGTTATGCTGTACTCTTTTCCGTCTGTTGTGTTAATATCGTTAGGATCTGTCTCTGAAAGCTCGTGTTCTGTCCCGTCAATTATAACTTTTACATATGTCGCTGTGTCGTTATCTGCATCGGTAAAAGTAACTGAAAAGTTAAAAAGATCTGCAGTGGTCCCACTCGATAGGTCTACATTACCATCTGTCAGCGTTGGCGCTGCTGCCATTGCGATCAGTGTGATTATTGCTGTGATTATTATCAGTACGGTTATTCCTGTGAGTGCATCTTTCAACAACCTCATATTTTATCTCCTTCCAATCATAACCCTGCGCAGAGGAACATGACAAATATTCAATATTTTGTTACAGTATTAATCTGTGTTTGTGTAGGTGTGTTGTCTTATTTATATCTTGTGTCTTCTGGTGGCGATAAAGTGGTCGGGGTTCTGGAAGTCTTATGTTTGGAATTATTTCGGATTGAATATGGTATTGGGTGAGAGATTGTATTATTTACAAATTTTTTAAATCGTATTTTTCATTTGTAAGGGTTTTCAATCTTGTATTTTTTCGGAATTGTATTGCTCAGTTGAAAATTCTTTTTCATTCTTTAAGCTGGTCGTGAATGCTGTATATGTGTTGACGAGATAAGTGATGTTTTTGGCGATCAAGATGTCGTTGTCGAAATTTTAGAAATCTATTATAATTTAATATAGTTTTTAGCATATTTTCTATCTGTAAGATTCTTATGCGTTAAAATACACTACTCAAAGTTTTAATTCAAATTAATATATCTAAAAATAAATATAATTATATAGTAGTAAAATGTGTAAGCAATCAAAATTAATTTTTAACCACTTTGCTGCAAATATTTATATTAGTGTAATTGGTATTGGTTCATCATGCTTCCAGGCTTATATTACACGTGAGGTTTTTTCAATGGTAAAAGTACAGATCACGGATACCACGTTGCGGGATGCACACCAATCGCTTATAGCTACCAGGATGCGAACTCGTGACATGTTGCCGATAGCAGGTGCGATGGACGAGGTCGGTTTTTATTCGCTTGAGGCATGGGGTGGTGCTACTTTCGATTCCTGCATCAGGTTCTTGAATGAGGACCCGTGGGAGCGGCTCAGAAGCCTTCGCGAGGTTGTTACAGAGACGCCGCTGCAGATGCTGCTTCGTGGGCAGAATCTCGTGGGCTACCGACATTATGCCGATGATGTTGTGGAGCGGTTTGTTCTGCTTGCAGCCAAGAATGGGATTGGAATATTCAGGATCTTTGACGCCTTAAACGACATACGAAATATGCTCACATCCATTAGAGCAGCTAACGATGTTGGTGCTCATGTGCAGGGTGCTGTCTCTTACACTATAAGTCCTGTGCACACGATTGAGACGTATGTTAAGCTTGCAGAAGAGCTTGAAGCCCTTGAGTGTGATTCTCTCTGCATTAAGGATATGGCAGGTTTGATATCTCCAAAAACGGCTTTTGATTTGATCACGGCATTGAAAGATCATATCAGTATTCCTGTGTGTCTTCACAGTCACTGTACGAGTGGGATGGCGCCGCTCAGTTATATGATGGCGTGTGAGGCTGGTGTGGACATTCTCGATACTGCATTTTCGCCATTTGCCAGTGGAACCTCACAGCCAGCGACCGAGGCTGTGATTGCAGCCCTTGAGGGCACCGAGTACGAGACCGGGTTATCCCTTGTAAAGATTTCAGAGATTAAGAAGTATTTTGAAGAGCTCCGAGAGAAGTATGGGGCGTTAATCGACCCGATCTCAGAGCGCATCGACACCAATGTGTTAATCTACCAGATACCGGGTGGCATGCTCTCAAACCTCGTGTCACAGTTGAAGGAACAGGATGCCATCGATCGATTTGATGACGTGCTCGAAGAGATGCCGCGTGTGCGCGAAGACCTGGGTTACCCGCCTCTTGTGACACCTACGAGCCAGATAGTCGGTACACAGGCGGTTTTGAACGTTCTGATGGGTGAGCGTTACAATGTTGTGCCGCGGGAGGTGAAGGATTATGCGAAGGGGCTTTATGGACGCACACCTGCGCCGATCAAAAAGGAGGTGTTTGAGAAGATACTGCCAGATGAAGATGCAATCACCACGAGGCCTGCTGACCTGATTCCACCCGAACTTGAGAAGATGGAGGCTGAAGCGGTTGAACAGGGTCTTGTTAAGAAGAACGAGGACGTGCTCACCTACGCGCTGTATCCTGCAATTGCACCGAAGTTTCTACGAGGCGAGGCAGAGGAAGAAACGCTCCCAGAGAAGACCTCTACTACGAGCGTGGAAACAACAGCAGGGGCTGGGGCTCCGATCGCTACAGAGTTTAAGGTAGAGGTTGATGGTGATATCTTTGATGTGAAGATCCGGCCGATGGGAGGTTGTTCAGAGTTTGACGTCTCAGAGTTCAGAGAAAAACCTGAGATAGATGAGAATACCCTTGTGGCGAGCATGCAAGGGATGGTTTTGAAGGTAAAAACAAAAGTCGGTGAGCATGTGGAGAAAGGTGATGTTGTGGCTGTGCTTGAGGCGATGAAGATGGAGAACAATCTTCATGCCCATAAGAGCGGTGTGGTAAAAGAGATCTACGTCCATGAGGGAAACACCGTCTCAAAGGACGAAGCCATAATGTTGATCGAATAAAACAAGAGGGATGGTGATCCAAGAGGATGTTCAAGAAGGTTTTGATCTCAAACCGTGGCGAGATCGCTATAAGAATCATGCGCGCATGCAGAGAGCTTGGTGTAAAGACCGTTGCCGTTTATTCTGATGCTGATGCGAATGCACTCTTTGTGAAGTATGCAGATGAGGCGTACCATATAGGACCATCCCCTGCATCCCAGAGCTATCTCAACATGGATAACATAATCCGCGCAGTGGAGTTGAGCGGTGCCGAAGCGGTGCACCCAGGGTATGGTTTTCTCTCAGAGAACCCTGAATTTGCAGACCGCTGCCGAGCCGAGGGCATAGTCTTCATAGGTCCCTCTGCAAGTGCTATACGGAGTGTTGGGAGTAAGGTTGAAGCGCGAAAGACGATGGAAGCGGCAGGCATACCTGTTGTTCCAGGCACAAAAGAAGGGATAACCGATATCGATCGTGCAGTCGGCGTGGCAGATGGGATCGGATACCCTGTAATCGTAAAATCCTCGGCGGGTGGTGGCGGGATCGGGATTGCGATCGTCCACAAATCAGAGGAACTCCCAGACGCCATAGAATCCACCCAATCAGTGGCACGTTCAACATTCGGAGATGATACCGTTTTTATAGAGAAGTACCTCGCGGAGCCGAGACACATCGAGTTCCAGATACTTTCCGACTCCAGTGGTAATACCATACATCTCTGTGATCGAGAATGCTCGATTCAAAGACGGCACCAGAAGCTGATAGAAGAAGCGCCCTCGCCTGTGATGACAGAGGAACTCAGGGCGAAGATGGGTGCGTCAGCTGTTGAGGTGTCAAAAACCATCGATTATGAGAACGCAGGCACGGTAGAATTTCTGTACTCAAAAGGTGATTATTATTTCCTTGAGGTGAACACGCGCCTCCAGGTCGAGCACCCGATAACAGAGGTGATCACAGGTGTTGACCTTGCAAAGGAGCAGATCAAGATCGCGTGGGGCGATGAACTGAGCTACACGCAGGAGGATATCACGATCAACGGGTGGGCGATAGAGTGTCGGATCAATGCTGAGGATCCGCTCAACAACTTCGTGCCATCGCCTGGCAAGGTCAAACGATACCGTTCACCTGGTGGACCGGGCGTGCGCGTCGACAGCGGCGTCTACGCAGGATACACCATATCCCCCTACTACGATTCGCTCGTGTCAAAACTCACGGTCTGGGCGCAAGATCGCAGTGAAGCAATCGAGAGGATGAAGCGCGCGCTCTTTGAGTATATAGTGGTTGGTGTGAAGACAAACATACCATTCCACAAGGCGATGATGAACAGCGCTGCATACCAGAGTGGAGAACTCACCACACACTTCATCGAAGACCACAACATCCTTGAAGACGTTGAGCGGTTAAGCAAAAGTGAGAAGGCGAAAGGCGAAAGCCTTGCGAGCGCCTTAACAGCAGACGACAAGAAGATTGCAGCCATAACCGCAGCGGTTGAAGCATACATACACCAGAAGCAATAACTAGCTATGACTAAAAACCAACTCGTGGTCATGACCATGCGCATACCATAAGGGTTATACCTCACCCCTTCCACATTCGTACATGATGAGCGCAATTGAGGATCATTTTGAGAAAGTTGAGGATCGGATGAGTTTTGACGAGTTCTCCAAGCTGATCGATGAGAAGAGAACTGTTATGGGCAGCCTCTGTGATGACGATACCTTGTGCATGATGATACTGCAGGAACTTGGGGTCGATACACTCAAAAAAATATCGGAGATAACAGCTGACTCTGGCAAAGTGAGCATAAAAGTTAGAGTATTATCAGTTTCAGAAGTCAGGGAATTCTCACGTGACGATGGAAGCACTGGAAAAGTTGCAAACCTGATCGTAGGTGATGAGACCGGGAGTATCAGGGCGGTGCTCTGGGACGATTCCGCTGGGTGTGTTGCAACGAGGGAGATAGCGGAGGGGATAAGCATTGGGATAACAGGGTTTGCGCGTGGTGGCGAGAATGGGGTTGAAGTGCATCTCGGGCGTTTCAGCACTATCAAACCACTTGATTACGATGTGGAGGTGAAGATCAAGCATTATCAAATAGCAGATATTGCCGAGGGGATGGTGAGTATCAACCTAAGGGCACGAGTGATAGATGTGGGCAGCACCAGAAGCTTCAAGCGCAGAGACGGGGGCGAGGGAAAGGTGCGAAACATCACACTGGGTGATGAGACTGGTAAGATCAACATCACGCTCTGGGATGAGCGCACAGAGGTACCATTTGGGGAGGATGACACAATCGAGGTGAGAAATGCTTATGCCAAAAAGAACAATTACACAGGAAAAACAGAGCTCCAGTTGAGCCGCGAGGGAGTGGTGGAGCAGACAGAGGCTGATATCGGGTACAATGAGAAGATCACTCCGATAACCGATATTGAGATCGATCGCACCTACAGCATTCGAGGGTTTGTCAGTGGCATTGGAGAAATAAGAGAGTTCACCCGAAGGGATGGTGGTGTGGGGCAGGTTGCAAACATGCATGTTTCTGATGATACTGGGCGGATAAGAGTGACGCTCTGGGGTGATCATGCCGAGGTTGTGGATGAGATCGACATCGGAAGCGAGGTTCTGATCATTGATGCACAGACGAGAACAGGGTTCAGTGAAGAGGTGGAACTGAACCTCAACTGGAACAGCAAGGTCAGGGTTCTGAAGCGATGATAGCGTGTCAATTCTTTTAGACAGATTAATCGTTAAAAACAAATAGCAAATTCTAAGTAGTAGGAGTAGGAAGTTTTTTTCCCAGCGTAACTACTTTATATGGTTGGTCAAGAGTTATGCATGGTGTGGCATTATGCGACACAGTGTCACGGTGCTTCAGGTCAGAGATCTGAAGCTCTCTCTTTCTCCCAAAAGAGAGATGCCACAGGCAGGAGAGGTGTAAGATGCACAAAGAGGAACTGATCCACCTGCACACGCTGATGGTGCAGCTCAAGAAGTATTTTGAAGAGGAAAGGGATGGAAGCTTCTCAAGCTACGAATCACTCCACATAAGTCCGGTGCACGTACATAGGAGCAAAGCCGAACACAAACACGCCATATTCGTCCTCGGAACAGAGCTTGCAAAGACAATATCAAAAGACGACTACTCTGGGACGGGGCGAATATCTATGCGAATGGAAGAACTCGCAGACCACAGTGTACCATCCTCACTGAAACTGGAGGCATAAACCCTCCACCATCCCCTCTAATTTTACACCATCTCAACAAAATTATGGATCATCCTCAAACCAACATCCCCACTTTTTTCAGGATGATACTGGGTGCCGATCACATTACCTGCTCGATTGGCAACCACTGCAGCAAAATCTACACCATAATCACACGTAGCAACCACAAACTCAGCACGCGTCCTCACATAATACGAATGCACAAAATACACGTAAGAGCGATCAGAGACCCCACTGAAGAACCAAAGACCAGAATCAAAAGAGATGGAATTCCACCCCATATGCGGAACCTTCAACCCACCAACTCCAAACCTCACAACCTCTCCAGGAATCAACCCAAGCCCAGCATGACCGCCACCTTCCTCAGACTCAGAGAGAAACATCTGCATCCCAAGACAGATTCCCAGAAGCATCTTGCCATCATCAACAGCCTCAAACAACACCTCCTGCAACTGTCCAAGACGTGCCATCCCATCATGAAACGCGCCAACGCCAGGAAGCACCAACCCATCAGCACCCTTTATATCAACCAAGTTGCTCGATATAACAACCCTGGCACCAGCACGCTCAAACGCCCTCCGCACACTTTTAAGATTTCCAAGCCCATAATCAATCACAACAATCGTCTTCACAAGAACACCACTACGAATTTGAAGTATTTATTTGCAGTTCTGTAGTTTAACTCTTCCTACTGATGTTTTTTTTCTTTAGCACTTCTTTTGGTCTTTATCAACCGAAGAATGCCTGTGGAGCGAGTGTTGTTCATTTTTT
>NJEL02000045.1 GCA_002254825.2 Methanosarcinales archaeon ex4572_44
GAATGGGTTTTTTTCGGGTTGGTCCACGAGTGGTATCTCTGATATTATTGCTCCGACTGCTACGATTGGTTCGGTGTGGATGTTGATCATCGCGGCGGGCGCGACGTTGTTTTTTTTGAGTTGGTAGATTACGTATGAGCTGACGGTTGAGCCAATGCCTCCTGGGAATATGAGGATTTTTCCACTGACGCTTTTACCTTCGAGTGTGGATCCTTTTTCAGTTATCACTCCTGTTTCTGGGTTGATGCCCCCGAGGAATGATATTGGTTCGGTGGTTATGAGGGCGCTTCCACTTGCTCTCCCTTTTGATATGCGATGTGCTTTGATTTTCATCTCTTTTCCCCAACTGCTTTTTGTATGCATTCTTCTGTTGTGCCAAGTGTGCATTGTACGCCGCAGATCTTTGGAACGTAGTTCAGGGCTTTTCCTGAATTCACCATCATGCATCTGAATCTTTCACTTGCTGGCGATACTACCATGCAGGTGTCACAGAAGATCTTTGCCCCGCTCTTCGTGATTTGATTCACTTCTTCTTTGTGTTGTTTTGCGAGTCTTCGTGAAGTGAATATCCATAATTCTTTTTTGACTTGTTTGTCTTTGAGCAGTTCTGCAAGTCTGCTCAGTTCTTCTGGGCCTATGTGTGGGCAGCCGATTGCAATTAAGTCAGGTTCACATCGGCAGTCGTAGACTTCTTTTATCTCGCTCCATTCAATCGTGATCGCCTCTACTGGCTCTGGGTAGAGTCCTGACTCAGGCGTGAGTTTTTTTACGTGGTAAAGTGCTACTGAGCCTGTTGCTGCCATTGCAGCGCCGAGCTGCTTCAATTCTATGGGTGTGGGTTTGACCTCGAACTCGAAGATAGGTGTTTCGTTCTTCACAAGCGGTCCTGCAATGTGTCCAACGGCGCCAAAGTCGGAACCTTCAAGTTTTCCATCTACTTTGATTGTGAGCGTTGGGATTCTGTTCTCGTCGAGGTGAAGTCCATAGTTCGGGGTTTTCCCGATGAGTGCTGCTGCAAGTGCCGAAGGGGCACCCTCGCGGTTTGTCCGTGCACCTATGACCGAGTTTGCGAACGAGACTGCTGAAGACTCGCTCCATGCAAGGTGGTCTCTGAAGCCTGCCACTCGGCAGACGTGGTATGGTGCACAGGTGCATTCAGGGCGGACCCCGAGGCGCTCGTATGCTTGTATGATCTCAAGCTGGCGTTCTGCAAAGTCTTCGTTAATACCCATTTTTTTCCAGTCTTTGAGGTCCATTCCTGCAGGGTTGAGAATGGCTGGAACTCTTGTTTCTGCCTTAAGGTCTCTGATCCATTCAAGCCCAGCATCACCTATCGTTCGGTATGAGACCCCGGCAACTTGCACGCTTCTGACCGGGATTAGTCGGTCGGCGCCGTAGATCTCGCCGAGTGTGACCAGAATTTCCATGCACGTTGCAAGCGTCTCGCCAGATTCGCCGCCATAGATTTTCTCTTCATCCATTGTGAGATACATTATACAAAACTCCCGAGCGGAATAATGCCTTTGTCAGCATCAGTATTATTGTGATAATTGCAAGTATAATGGCGTATTTCTTATCAGAGCCGACTGAATATTATCGGGATCGGTCCTACCATCACCACGCCGCCAATATCGTTCGAAGTGGCAGTGTCCTGAAAAAAAGCCAAGAGCATGGCATAAAATCCGATCACAACAAGGATGACACCAATTCTAATCATATCCATCGAGTAAATCCCCTCATACTACCCAGCACTTACAGTATTCCTTTGGTCTTTACAACAGCCGATTCAATGCCCTCAATCTCTCCAGAAAATCCAGAGACCACTCGTTCAGCAAAACCAACTGGGTCGGTTATCCCAAGATCGTTCAACCCAATAGCCCTAACACCCGGCGGAACCCCACTGTTTATAACATTTATCCCAAAGTGGATCTTCTCACTCGATACTCCACAGGTTGCAACCGAAACAGTGAGCTTGCGGTCGTCAACAAAGAGATCATCACCTCGACGCACTGCCTTAACCCCTTCAACCAGCAGCTCATCCTTGGTCCAGACCGCTATTAAGCGCTGCATACAGTACGAAAGGTGCATATTCGGCGGCGAATCGAAGCGTTCAACAATAAAATGAATGAGATCATCCCCACTTATTGCACTCCCTTCACGTATATCTTCAAGGTCAAGCATTGACTCTGCTGGAATCCTCATTGGCCCCCGAAAAATCACAACAGAATCACCTCGAACACCAAATCTCTCATACGCCCACAAAGACCTGATCTGAGTGCCATCATAGCAGAGCAGATCTGGCGAAGAAAAAATCTCCATGAAAACAAATAGAGGGCAATGTAATATAAGAGGGTTTTGATCTGCAGGTTTCACGAACGCTCGGCGGGACACTCGGCTTCACCTACATCGTTCTTGGGACACTCTCATAAACCATGCAGTTGATAGATCGAGTGAATGGTGCAGATCTCACCAATTATAGACGAACCGATACTCGTAATAGAGAACAAGACCCGAAGCTTCATAGCGGCAGATCTTCACATTGGAATAGAGTACGAACTCGACCAACACGGAATAACTATCCCAAGCCAAACAGAAAAAATCCTTAAAAAGATCACGAAACACCTAAAAGAAGTAAAACCAGACCAGATAATACTACTTGGAGACGTGAAACACAAAATACCCTACACAACCCGCCAGGAAGAGAGAGAACTCCCAGAATTCATCACCGAACTCGCAGCACACGCAGAGATCTATATCTTACCAGGAAACCATGATATAAAGATTGAAAAACTGCTAGAGAACGAAATAGACAACAAGCTCTGCACCATAACGCCTACGAAAGGCACAATAATCGACGGAATCGGATATTTTCACGGACACACGTGGCCAAAGCCAGAACTGCTCAAAACAAAACACATAATAACAGCCCACAGCCACCCAGCCATCCAACTGAAAGACGCCCTCGGGCACATCATCACAGAACCAGCATGGATACGCACAAACCTCAGAATAAGACCATTCGAAGAGCACTCAAGAGACGAAGTATCCATTCGTTGGTCAAACCCCGAACTGATCATCGCGCCAACAATAAACCACCTCTGCGGAGGCACACCCTTCAACAACACAGACCACACCAACCTACTCGGACCAGTACTCACGAAAAAAGCAGCAGACCTCCACAACGCAGAAGCATACCTCCTCGATGGCACAAATCTCGGAAGGCTTGAAAAACTCAGAAGTTTAAAAAAATAATATTTTTAATCTATAATTAATATTAAATAATTTTTTAATAATCTATTTCTAAACATACAAAATTCAATTTGATCTTTCCGCAAATCCAACTGTTGCAGTTGTGCGTGATTATAGCAAAAAGTATATAACCAGTGATGTATTTATATGGCGTAAAATTATAAAGCTTTTCGTGGAGTAGTCATGGATCTTATAGATGATGCACACATAGATGCCTATTTTGAGAAGTTCACGCTTCGCCAGACGATCATGATACCGCTTGTGGTCTTTGCAGTATCGCTTCTGATACTAGCAGGAACAACGCTCTCGATTGGGGCTCCTGTGAAGCTTGGGATGGAATTTCTCGGCGGCTCAGCCATAACGATAGATACAGGGGACTCGATTGAGAGCCTCCAGCAGGCATTCTCCGACTATCCACTGCACAGTGTTCGGGAGCACGGGAATCGGAGGTTGCTCCAGTTCGAACCGATGAGTCAGGAAGAGCAGAGCGAGCTTGTGAACTTTATGGTTGAGAACTACGGTGCAGAGAAGATCGAGATGCGTCAGGTTGGCGAGGTCTTCGGGAAGAGCCAGCAGATACGGGCACTTCAGGCACTCGTAATCGCCTTCGTGCTCATGGCAGGGGTTGTCTTCCTGATATTCAGGAAGATCATCCCTGCAATAACAGTGATCTTCGCAGGCTTTGCAGACATCATCTTTGCAACAGCCATGATGAATGTCTTCGGTCTAACACTCACCTTCGGAACCCTTGCAGCACTCTTGATGCTCATAGGTTACGCTGTGGACACCAATCTTCTGCTCACAAACAGGGTCTTGAAGCGAAGAGGGGACCCGATGAGACATATAAAGGGTGCGATGAAGACAGGGCTTATGATGACCAGCACCACCCTTGCAGCACTACTTGTGCTCTTCGTTATATCCACTGTCTCTTATCTTGCAGTCTCGAACTTCACACGCATCGACATCGTGCGTGACATCGCTGTTGTCTTGATCTTCGGACTTCTCGCAGATATGATGAACACATGGATGCTTAACACGGGCATGCTCAGAAGATACGTAATACCAACGCTGAGTGGCAGGAGGCGATCGAGTTGATGGACGAAGAGGATAGTTTGATCAGAGATCCACGCATACTCCTATTGATCGCAGGCATAATCGTTTCGATCATATTGATTTACCCGCACCCAACCGATGGAGGCATATCAACCAGTCTCAATTACGGGCTTGAACTTGAGGGTGGATCATGGCTGCAACTGGAACTCCAGGGTGCAATCGTTGAGATCGATTCCAATCCTGCCACAATAATAGAATACGAATACGCAAGCCGCCTAAACGATTCAGACTTGAGGGTTACAGAGGTAAAAACCAACTCTATCAGGTTTGTTACATCGAAGGAAGTTACCGAGCGGGAGATAGAAGACCTACGCTACGGCGCAGCAAGCCTGCTCGTGGAAGATGGCAGAACAACCGTTGCAATCAGCACCACAGAAGAAGGGATCGTAAGAACCTACCTCCAGAACAAACTCGATTCTGAGGTGAAGATACTTCGAGTAGAGAACGGGACAGCCTACGAAATACGGACAAACACGAGTGAAAGCGAGATCAAGCAAGTCCTAACACCCATCAACGGGAGGCTCATCACATACACCCGTGGCGTGAGTGAGGAAACGAGAGACGACACAAAAGAGATACTCGATGCAAAGCTGAACGCCATCGGGCTAAAAGACATACCGATCAGAACGGTGGGTGAAGATTACATATTGATCGACCTAGCGGGTGTTGACATTGCAACCGCAATGCGCATGGCAGCAACACCAGGCAAGTTCGAGATTCGTATCCAGATAGAGGGAAACGAGACAGCACACGTACTATACGGCGACCAGATCGAACACGTCGGAATACCCCAACAAGATGAACACAATGTCTGGGGCGTACCATTCAGACTCACCCAAGCAGGCGCAGAGGAACTGCGAGAAGCAGCCCTCAGATACAATGCCACCACAAACCCGAGTGCCCACCACTTAATGATGTACCTCGACAAAAAAGAAGTCTTCAGCGGACCAATTGCACCAAGTCTCGCAGAGAACATAGAGAAAACCCCAGTCAAACATCTTGAGGCGCGGACTGGTATGGATGAAGAAGGACATCAAGAAGCAAAAGAACTCCAATCCCATCTTCGCGCAGGCGCACTCCCAGTCAACGTCAAGGTTATCGGATCCGGACAGGTACCAGCCACACTCGGAGCACGCTTCAAAGAACAACTCGGAGTAGCAGGCATAATAACACTCATAGCAGTCGCACTCATCGTATACCGCCGCTACAAACACAGAGAAATCATAATACCGATGCTCTTAACAACCACAGGCGAAGTCGTAATGATCCTTGGATTTGCAGCAGCCATCAACTGGCAACTCGACCTTGCAAGCATCACAGCCATAATAGCAGTCATCGGAACAGGCATCGACCACCTGATAATAATAACCGACGAAGTACTCCACCAAGAAAAAGGCGAACTACCAACAGAGAAAATATTCAAAGACCGCATAAGAAAAGCCTTCACAATCATCTTTGCAGCAGCAGCCACAACAATCGCAGCCATGATACCACTCGGATACATGGGCTTCGGAGCACTACGAGGATTCGCAATCGTAACAATCGTAGGCGTACTGATAGGAATACTCATAGCACGACCAGCATACGGCGCAATAATAAAACACACAATAACACAAAACTAAAAGCCAAATCACAACGGCACGAACCACACCCCACTGCCTCCGCACTACAAAGTTTCGATACAAGCTGACCCACCCACCCCGATTTTAGACTAGCGTTTCCGGGGTGTAAAAGAAGTTGCCGAAGGCATAGAGCCAGATACGCTTTGATAAAGGTGAATTTTGCAATAAATTAAGTATCTTGTGATGTTTAGAGTGTCTTGGTGATAGCATGACATACAAGGCAAAGAGGCCATACAAACCAGTAGAGGATAGGAAGACTAAAAATCTTACGACTTGGGTGTCTCCTATTTCAGTTTGAGGTGTGGGATCAGGAGAGGTTGCGGGATGGTGTGGGTGGGAGTGAGTGGAGTGTCTGATGTCTTGAAAACTTGGGAAAACGCGCCAGATATTGTAATAGTCACTGGTGATATCGCAGAATCAGCTAGTAAGGTGGAATACGAGAATGCTACAAAATTTTTCAACTCGATGTTAAAAGAATTTGGAAATAGTGGCAAATCACCTCACCTATACATAGTACCTGGAAATCATGATGTAAACTTTGGAGAAACTGAAGCTAGTGAAAGTATTAACGAAAGTGAATTACTATTTAAATTTAAATTTTCTAATTATAATGATTTTCTTAAATCATTTTTTGGATCTGATAAATTCACGTCTACATATAAGCATCCTTATTTTGTAGAGAAAATTTGTAATGATCAACTTTTATTATTAGGGCTTAATTCTGCAATTTCTGTCACTCACGAGGAACGCCGTGGATTCGTCTCACTCGAACAAATTCGCGCTGCAATTGAGGAGGCTAAACAACTAAATCCAGGTAACGCCTTCAGAATAGCTATTGTCCACCACAATTTTACAAGAAATAGCGATAGCGATAATGAGAACCTGCCTGAATTACGTCGAAATTTAGTAAATGGAAAACAGATTTTTATTTTGGCTACTGGTAGCGCTGGACTGGACTCTAAACGTCTTCCCGATGTTCCGAACCAATTTCAATTGATAACCATAGAACTCGACTCAACTGTTAAAATAACGGTACAAAGAAGAATCTTTTCAGCACAAAGGGTGGGACATCAAGGACGTGGTGGGTGGGTTTCTGACCCATCAGGAGACGTCTTCCATTTCTTCATATACGATGAAGATATCCGAAACGTTGTCGAGTCAATCCAAAAAGGAATGAGATGTACCATAAAATCCAAAACCCCGACTATTCATTTTTCAAAAGGGTTTGAAACCCATGAGCTATATAGCCCTCTTTTATATGTTGTTCAAAATCGACTATGGCTTTTTGGTAGGAAAAACAGAAAGTTATTTGACAAGAACTACCGAACAGCATTAACAAGGATTCTCAGTAGAAGACAAAACGGCTTTGACTTTAGAGTTTTGTTTTCTTTCACCCGATGCACCAAAAAATGTTTTACATCAAGCACACGCAGACGCTGATTTTAAAGATCAACTGGGATTATCCATGAACTCTGCATCAAATTTTTTTAAAGAACTTGGTATAGATTTTAATGAAACTTGTAAATGTTACTACTGTGAACGAACAACCCCGATGATAATAGTCGACAACGCAGTACTTTTTACAAGGATAGAACGAGATGATAGGGGATGAATAAAGCCTTTAACTGGTGCACCATTTGATGTAGTTTCTTCGAATTCAACAATTGGAAAAAATTTAGTTCGCCAATTTAATAAAACTTGGAATAATTCTAATCATAAAGGAATAACACGTCTGTGAAGACTATGGTTAGTGGACATGGCACGGTAGGAAAGCGCGTGGCAGATACTGTCGTGTTTCACTCCGATGTGGAATTAATTGACGTAGCGAAGACGCACTCAAACTTCGAGGCTTGGATGATTGATGTTTGAGAAAGAATATACGCTGTAGGTGCTTGCTGGCAGAGAATCCGATTTTAGGCTAATATGGATACCAGTGTTGCTATGATATGCTCAAAGAGGCAGTGTTGTGGTTGACTGCACTCCAGACGAGTTTTGTGCACAGAACAAACACGAACAGGTAGGATAGCAAGTGAAAGCTCTTTTTTACATCTCAGGCAAAGCCGTTCAGCACGTGGGCTGTAGACTTAGGGTTACCTCCGCGTTGATCACCGCAGGGTTTGAGAAAGGCGGGGCTTTTAACATGCCGGACGGCAGGGTGGAGGTTGTGCTGGAGGGCAGGAAAGAGGATATAGAAAGGGTGCATAAGGACATATCCGATAACCTTATTAGCTGGCTTAAAAAAGATGCTGATGACGTTAATAAGCTGGTTGAAAAAATAGGCAACCCTGGGATTAAAGTCAGTGATCTGGAATATGATGAGGATATTCTTGTTCTTGATATTGGTTTGTTTAGCCATTCTCTGACCTTCGACCAGATATAATAAAGGTGTTGACGTGTATAAAAGCTTGGAAGGTGCTATAAGAGAACTAAACGAAACTTTACAGGGAATGAAAAAATAAAAATTGGATGATTTTCATCCCTAAACTCAGCCTAAAAATATCAAAATCAAGCCAAACTGACCCGCCAAAATTCTAAACTATTCTTATTTTTTGTTCTGTTTTTTACCATGATGGCGATGAATGGAAAAATGTGAAAAAAGCAAAGACCCGTTATAGGGGATCGAAACAGAATACAGAAGTTAGAACTGTTACATACAAGAACTTCAGGCACATGTAAAAAATAACATGTAATACACTGCATTACACTTAAATACAAAAATTACACATACACTAACATGGTGAATAACACATGTCCACTTCAATCAGTATTCGACTCCCAGAAGAGACAAATCAAAAAATAGAACACTTAGCTCGGACAATAGACCGGCCAAAAACATACGTGATTAAAAAAGCAATCGAAGAATACCTCGAAGAATACGCAGATTACTTAATCGCACTGGAACGCTTGAACGACAAAAACAATAAAATCATCTCCAGCACGGAATTGAGGAATCAACTTGGCATATAAAATCGAGTACAAATCCTCAATAGCCAACGACTTAAGAAAAATTGATAAAAAA